>JAKAFI010000241.1 GCA_021818005.1 Acidobacteriota bacterium
GTTCGCGGCGGCGATCCGCGCCGGCGTCGAGATGGACGCCGCCGAGCGCCACGCCCGCATGGACCGGATGGCGAGGGCCGTCGAGGAGCACAACATCTACCGCTGGGCCGCCGCGTTCCTCACCCGCCTCGCCGCCACCAGGAGCTTCGCGGCGGCCGGCCCGTTGACAGCCGCCGTCCCCGATGCGAGGATGACGCCGTGAGACCCGCGCCCGCTCTCCGCACCGTCGTGGTTGCCGCGTCGTGGTGGTGGTACGCCGGCGACAACGGAGGGCGTGTGGCCTCGTAGCTCGATCGCGACGTGAAACCACAGCCCTCCGGAACCCGGAGGGCTTTTTTTGTGGCCCGAGAAAGGGGAACCGACGATGGATGCGATCTCTCGACCGACGACGAACCAGGACGCCCGCACGCGCGGGGACGTGATCACGCTGCCGACCGCCGAGCTGCCGCGGCGCTGGTACAACGTGCTGCCCGACATGCCGGAGCCGCTCGCGCCGCCGCTCTCCCCGGCGACCGGCAAGCCGGTGACGCCGGACGAGCTCGGCCGCATCTTCCCGCCGTCGCTGATCGAGCAGGAGATGAGCGGGGAGCGGTTCATCGCGATCCCGGACGAGGTGCTCGACATCCTGGCGATGTGGCGCCCCACGCCGCTGGTGCGCGCGCGCCGCCTCGAGGCGGCGCTCGGCACGCCGGCGCGCATCTACTACAAGCACGAGGGCGTCTCGCCGACCGGCAGCCACAAGCCCAACACCGCGGTGCCGCAGGCGTACTTCAACCGGATGCACGGGATCCGCCGGCTCACCACCGAGACCGGCGCCGGCCAGTGGGGGAGCGCGCTGGCGTTCGCCACCCGCATGTTCGGCATGACCTGCCGCGTCTTCATGGTGCGCGTCAGCTACGACCAAAAGCCGTACCGGCGCACCTTCATGCGCCTGTTCGGGGCCGAGGTGTTCCCCAGCCCGTCGCCGCACACCGCCTCGGGGCGCGCGATCCTCGAGCGCGCTCCCGATTCCCCCGGCAGCCTCGGCATCGCGATCAGCGAGGCGGTGGAGGAGGCGGCGGGGCGGCCCGACACCAACTACTCGCTCGGCAGCGTGCTCAACCACGTCCTGCTGCACCAGACCGTGATCGGCCAGGAGGCGAAGCGCCAGCTCGAGGCCGCCGGCGAGACGCCGGAGTTCATCTACGGCTGCCACGGCGGCGGCTCCAACTTCGGCGGCATCGCGCTCCCGTTCGTGCCGCAGATCCTCGCGGGCGAGAGGATCCGCGCCGTCGCGGTGGAGCCCGACGGCTGCCCGAGCCTGACGCGCGGGCGCTACGCCTTCGACTACGGCGACACCGCCGGGATCACGCCGATGGTCCGCATGTACACGCTCGGGCACGACTTCATCCCGCCCGCCTCGCACGCCGGCGGGCTGCGCTACCACGGCGCCTCGCCGATCGTCTCGGCGCTGGTGCACTCGGGGGCGATCGGCGCCGAGACGGTGGCGCAGAGCGAGGTGTTCCGCTGCGCCGAGCTGTTCGCTCACACGGAGGGGATCGTGCCGGCGCCGGAGTCGGCGCACGCGATCGCCGCCGTCGTGCGCAAGGCGGGCGAGCTGCGCGAGGAGCGGCGCGGGGCCGCGATCCTGTTCTCCCTCTCCGGCCACGGCCTCTTCGACCTCGGCGCCTACGAGGCGTACCTCGACGGCCGTCTCGGCGACCAGGCCGACCAGGGCGAGGCGATCGCGGCGGCGCTCGCCGGCCTGCCGGAGGTGCGCTCATGATCGTGATCCTCGAGCCCGACCTCGGCGGGCAGGAGGCGACGGTCGCGGCGGTGCGCACCGCCGCCGCCCGGTTCCCCGGCCTCACGGTGCGGCCGTACGAGTTCAAGGGGACGACGCACCGCTTCGCGGAGGTGCACCTGCTCGGACCGACCGCCGGCGTGCCGGCGGAGCCGTTCGAGCGGCTCCCGGGCGTGCGGCAGGTCGTCCGGGTCTCCGCCAAGTACCGGCTGATCGGACGGCACGGCCGCGGCGAGACCGCGGGCTTCGAGCACCACGGCGTACGCATCGACGACGCGTCGGTGCACGTCTTCGCCGGCCTGTGCGCGGTCGACACCCCGGCGCACGTCGACGCGATGATGGCGGCGCTCGCGCGCGAAGGGGTCGTGACCACCCGCATGGGGGCGTACAAGCCGCGCTCCTCGCCGTACGATTTCCAGGGGCTGGGTAAGGAGTGCCTGCCGTGGGTGTTCGAGTCGGCCGGAAGGCACGGGATCAAGCTGATCGCGATGGAGGCCACCGACGCCTCGCACCTCGACGAGATCGAGGACGCGCTCGAGCGCGCCGGGCAGCCGACCGGGGTGATGATCCAGATCGGCACCCGCAACGCGCAGAACTACGAGCTGCTCAAGCAGGTCGGGAGGCGGCAGGAGTTCCCGGTGCTGTTCAAGCGCGGGATGGGGATCACGCTGGAGGAGTCGCTCAACGCCTGCGAGTACATCGCCAGCGAGGGGAACGCCCGCATCGTGTTCTGCCTGCGCGGGGTCAAGTCGCACCTCGGCGAGCCGCACCGCAACCTGGTCGACTTCGCCCACGTCCCGGTGGTGCGGCGCCAGACGCGGCTACCGGTGTGCATCGACCCCTCGCACAGCGTCGGCACCGGCCTCGCCGCCCCCGACGGGCTGCCCGACATCTTCCACGCGACGGCGCAGGGGGTGGTCGCCGGCGCCGCTGCGGTGCTCGTCGATTTCCACCCGCAGCCGGCGTGCGCCCTGTGCGATGGCGGCCAGGCGCTGACGCTCGCCATGCTCGGGCCGCTGCTCGACCACGTCCGCCGCATGCGCGCCGCCTACGAGGCGTCGGTCGCCGCGTGCCCCGCGGTCGCCTGAGCGGGGTCGCCGCGGGGAGGCCGAACATTCGAGTCCGCGCTCCAGGCGCCTGGCGTATCATCCTTTGCGATGGCCGACGCGGAGGCGGGATCCCAGGGTGGGGTGTGGCGCCGCTCGCCCTATCTGGTGTTCGCGGCGGCGTTTTTCATCATCGGCACCAGCCTGCGGGTCTCGCTGTGCTGGGTGAACCCTCCGAGCAACGCCTTCGACGACCACTTCGCCCCGATCTTCATGATCATGAAGACGGGGGCGATCCCTGCGAAGGACGCCTGTTTCCAATGTTATCAGCCGCCGGTCTTCTACTGCGTTTCCGCCGCCGTGGGCTTGGCTGCGCAGGGTGTAGGTCTCGCCCCAGGCCACGTCGTCAAGATCATGCAAGGCCTGAACTGTGTGTACGGGATCCTGACCCTCATCGTGATCTACCTGATTCTTGGTCACTTCGACCTGCCGCCTGGGGCGCGACTGGTGGCGTTCGGAGTCGCCTGTTTCTTGCCGCGGCTGATCTATATGTCGGCGGTCAACGCCAACGACTCGCTCTCGTATCTCTGTGTGGCGGCGACGATTCTCGTGACCATCATTGCCGTTGAGCGAGGGCTCTCACCGAGCTGGTCGGGAACTCTCGGACTGGTGGCTACGGTCACCATCTTCAGCAAGTACACTGCGTTTGCCGTACTCCCGATGATTGTAACCGTCGTGATCTGGACTGCAGTCTCTGGCGTCGTATCGTGGAAGAGGGGTGCGGCGGCGCTCCTTCTGGCGTTTGCCCCGCCGATGGCCGTCCTCGGTTCCTACATGGCTTCGAACATCGCCAGGTATGGCAACCCTCTCCCCTGGAACGTCGGTATGTACGATCCGAGTGTCGAGCGGCCGCGCGACGTCGAACCGATACGCTTCGAGTCATTCAAACCATGGGAGTTCCTGGGGCATCCCGTTCTCGCACCCGGCAAGCTGCACTCATTCTGGACCCTCGCCTACAGCGGCATGTGGTTCGACACCGAGCCGTTGTTTCAGTGTTATCTGGATTCGAACCGTGCATGGTGGTCGCGCTACTACGCCTGGTATCGAGGCGAGGCGCCCTTTCCGGGCAATAACCCTGCCGTCGGATGGCTCACGACGGCGACGGCGGACGGATTGCTCACGCTCGGCCTGGTTCCTCTGGGGCTGGGCGTCGTCGGAACCGCAGCCTGGGTGTTTGGCCAACGGCACCGGGCGACGGGCCCCGGTCGCGTCCACAATCCGATCGCTGCCGGCCTGTTGGTTCTCGCCGCGTTCAACGCTGTTGGGATCATTTGGTTGGTACACCGCCTTCCCGTGTACTGTTCGATGAAGGCCTCGTATCTCCTTGAAGCCCTCCCAGCGTTCGCACTGTTTCTTGCGACGGGGTGGCTGACCCTGGCGCGGATCCGATGGTTGCGGGCCGCTCTCGGGACGGCGCTCGGGCTTCAATTCCTTCTTGCGGCGGTTCACATCGTCGACATTGTGGTTGCGACCGCGGGGACGCCGAGGTGAAGAACGAGACGACGGCCAGGCGCCGTCGATCGCGATCGAGGCTGCGGAGCTTGCCGCTTGCCGCCTGTGCGACTATTGCATTGACTGCTGCGAGAGGCCGATGATGCGGAACGGCTCGGTGCCGAAGCTCTCCAGCTCCACCTGATCGTCGCGGTTGAACTTGGCTCGCATCGCGGCGATCAGGCGGCCCTCGCCGTGGCCGGTGCGGTCGAGGTCGAGGACGATCATGCCGAACGGGTAGTGCACCGACCGTGTGCCCTGCCACTGCTCCCAGAACTGGATCGGGCGGTCGGCGATGACCACGATGCGGCGCCCGGTCGGCGTGGGCACCGAGCTGATGAGCGGGACCTGGTAGCCGAGGCTCGACCCGATGCGGATCCAGCCGCGCGGCTTCATGTTGAACAGGGCCGCCTCCATCGCATCCTGGCCTTTTTCCTTGAGCAGGAGGGCGAGCGTCCGGAGATCGCCTGGCGGGGTGAAGCTATCGACGTGGACGACGATTTGCGCGCTGCGGCCGCTCGCGAGGTTGGCGAGGACGCCGGCGAACTGCTCCGGTGGGCGCGGTTCGGGGTTGCTGGTCTGGGCCCATCCGGTTTGCGCCGCGATGGCCA
>JAKAFI010000242.1 GCA_021818005.1 Acidobacteriota bacterium
AGCGCGAAGAGCGCGATTAGCACGGCGAGCTCGCCAGCGACGACCGCGTAGAGCGCGGCCCAGGAGCCGCCGAACGGAGGAGGGTCTTGAAGACCGTGGTCCGTGGTCCGTGGTCCGTGGTCCGAAGACGCGACGACGTGGGTCGTGGGTCGTGGGTCGTGGGCCGAGAAGGCGAAGGCGTGGTCCGTGGTCCGTGATCCGTGGTCCGAGAGACCGGGGGCCAGGAGGAGTTCAAAGTGAAGAGTCGAGAGTGAAGACTCAAAGACACCGGTAAAAAGGGAAAGGGGAACGGGCAGAGGGAAGACGAGACCGCGCCGGTTGCGTGTCGTTGTCGTCCCTTTGCCCTTTGCCCTTTGCCGTTTGTCCCCGCTCATCTCCTCCTCTGCTCCTCCGCTCCTCGGCTCCCCCGCCGCCCGCTCAGTCACGCGGGCGGCCTCCGGCGAGCAGGTTCGCGAACAGGCGGACCGCCCCCGGCACTCCCGCCGGCAGCTGCCGGAAGAAGGCGAGCCCGGTTTCGACGTAGCTCCCCTTGCCGACGCGGGCGAACAGAAGCGAGCCGTCGAGCGGCTTCTCGCCCGGGTCCGACATCGCGAGCGGCGCCTGGTAGCGAGCGTCCCAGCTCGCGGGGAAGTACAGCCCGCGTTCCTGCACCCAGCCGTCGAAGTCCGCGGCCGTGATCCGGTTCGGCGTCGTCAGCAGCGGGCTGTCCGGCGCCAGCACGGTCACCGGCGCGGTCTCGTCGGTGACGCGCTCGCGCGAGAGCTTGATCGGGTACGGCCCGATCCGGTCGGTCATCAGGCCGCGGTCGTTGTTGTACTGCACGACGAGCGTCCCGCCGCGCTCGAGGTACGCGAGCAGCCGGTCCTCGGCCAACGCCAGCGCCGGCCTGGTGTTGTAGGCGCGCACGCCGACCACGATCGCGTCGAACCCGCCGAGGTCGGCGTCCTCGAGGTCGTCGTCGGAGAGCAGCGAGACGCGCACGCCGAGCTGGCGCAGGATCTCGGGGACCTCGTCGCCGGGGCCCATCACGTACCCCACCCGCCGCAGCGGGACCGCGGCGTCCACACGCACCAGCTTCACCTGCGCCGGCGGGAGCAGCGTCTGCACCGGGATGTGCGGGTGCGAGATCTCGACCAGCGAGCGCGCCGCTTCCTCGTGATCGGTGACGAGGAACGCGGTCAGCTCGCCGGTGCTCGCCCCCGGCGGCGGCGTCAGCGTCAGCCGCACCTCGCGCTCCTCGCCGCGCGAGACCAGATCGAGCGGCACGCGTTCCGGCTCGATCCGCCAACCGGCCGGGACCGTAAACCGCAGCGCCGCCTTCACCGCCTCGCTCGCGCGCGCGACGGCCCGCACGACGCGGGGGCCCGAGTCCGGCACCACGAGGACCGGCGCCGCGAAGTTGACGGTCACCGGCGGGACGACCGCGAGGTCGCGGATGCGCTCGCCCTCGACCGGATCGGTCCAGCGGTGCTGCACCGGGACCGTGTACGAGAGGTCGCGGCCCGCGATCCGCAGCACGAACGTCGCGGTCATCGCCGGCGGGTTCTTCGGCCGCCCGATCAACGTCTGATCGCGCACGTCGAACAGGCCGATAGAGTGCGGGCGGACCAACCAGTACGGCTGCGTGTACGGCGCGTCGCCGGGCACCTTGGCCGCGATCACCCTGGTGTCGGGCGCGTTCGGCTCGAGCGGACGCGGCGGGCCGATCGGGGCGCCGCCCGAGAGCTGGACGCTCTCCAGCGAGATCGGGACACCGCTGCGGTTCAGCGCCATCGCGGTGACCTCGGCCGCTCCGCCGGGGCTGATCGTGGACGTCGCCGACATCGCCTCGAGCCAGAGGCCGCTGCACGAGGCGATCTGGTCGAGCAGCTCCCGCCGCTTCACGGCGACCCACGGGTCGGGGCCGAGGCGGTCGACGGCCGCGAGCGCGTCGAGCAGCGCGGGGACCGACGCCGCGGGGTCGGTGTCGCGGTACGCCGCGATCGCCCGCGCCAGGATGCGGCCGACCGTGCCGCCGCCTGGGATTCGGTTCCACGTCAGGTCGATCCCGTCGAAGAGATCGGCCTTCGGTGGGTCGCCGGCCACGAACTGGAGGATGTTCGGCATCGGCCCGCGCCGCGGGGTCGAGCCGAACCCCTGGCTCTTGTGCATGCTGCGCGAGGCGGCCGCGATTTCGGTGTACGACTCGCCGAGGACCGGGTCGTACGCCCCGAGGTCCACGGTCAGCTCCGGCGGCCCGCCGGCCGGCGCCTTCTCCCCCGGCCGCCGCCAGGCGTTCCACATCAGGCGCTTGGCCTGCCACGGCGTCACGTACTTGAGCTGCTCCGGGAACCGCTTCGGATCGGCGGCGGCGGTGAACGCCTCGGAGGCGAGGATCGCCGAGGCGGTGTGGTGGCCGTGGCCGCCGGAGGCGTTGGGTGGGAACCGCGTGATGATCACGTCCGGCCGAAACGAGCGGATGACCCAGACCACATCCGAGAGGACCGCGTCGTGCCCCCAGAAGCGCAGCGTCTCCTCGGGGTTCTTCGAGAAGCCGAAGTCGATCGCGCGGGTGAAGAACTGCTCGGCGCCGTCGATCTGGCGCGCCGCCAGCAGCTCCTCGGTGCGAACGACGCCGAGGAGGTCCCCCTGCTCGGTCCCAATCAGGTTCTGGCCGCCGTCGCCGCGCGTGAGCGAGAGGTACGCCGTGCGCACCTTCCGCCCCTGCGCCAGCCAGGCCAGCATCGCGGTGTTCTCGTCGTCGGGGTGCGCCCCGACGTACAGCGCGCTGCCGACGACGGCGAGCTTCTCGATCGCGATGCGACGGCGCGCGGCGTCCTCGACCGGAGGCTGGGCGAGGGCGTTCGCGGCGCAGAGCAAGCCCGCGGTAGCGGCGAGCAACGGACGGCAGCGGGGTGCGATGGTCATCGGGTCTCCTTCCCCGGCGCTCACGTTATACCCGAAACCGGATCCGGACCGCGGGGGCACACGAACCGCAAGCCGGCGGGACGCCGGTCCATTCCCGGGCGCATGCTGGTGCACGAGGATTGAAGAGACTAGTTCACCGGTCGTAGGCGGCCGGCACGCCACGCCGCGACGCCCGCCTTGAGCGCGTCCTCGCCGCCCCAGGCGAAACCGGTGAACTGCACCCCGATGCCCGGATACGGCTCGCTCCCCTGCGCGGTGCGGCGCACGACGAGCGCCTCACCGCCCACCGGCTGCACGTTGCCGGGGAGGAAGAGCTCGAAGCACAGCTCGGTGCCCGCCGCCAGGCTGTGCGGCGCCCGCAGCAGGGCGCCGTGGAGCGAGAGGTTCACGCTCTCGCACACGACCCGGCGTTGCAGGCCGCGGCCGAGCGCCTGCAGCCGCACCGGGAGGCGCAGCGGCACCCGCGCCGGCACCCGCAGCAGCGGCTGCAGGACATCCGCCACCGCTTGCTGCACCTGCTCGACCGCCAACACGCGGTTGGCGCCGCGCCCGAGGTAGCCCTCAGCGTCGCGCCGCAAGCGCTCCTCCGCGACGAGCACCAGGCCTGAGCTGCGGCACGGCGACTCGCGGTCGCGGACGGCCTCGAGGAAGCCGCGGGTCGGGGCGCCGGTGAGCGGGTGCGACACGAGCAGCGCGTCGAAGCGCCGGCCGGCGGCGGCACGGAACGCGTCCGTCGCGTCGTCGGCGACCGTCACCCGGTGCCCGGCCGCCGCCACGCCGGCGCGCACGTGGTCACGCGTGGCGTCGTCGCAGCCGACCACGAGCAGCTCGCGGCCGTCCGCCGGATGACCCGCAACTGGCGACAGACTCACCGGTTCAGCATCCTCCTCCCGTCTCGATGTCGGTGTGATCGGCATCACGACTCCGTAGGCGGCCGCCCGAAGCCCGTCCACGGGGCGTGAAGGGGCCACGCGCTACAATCGCGCGCCACGGAGGGAACGGATGCTCGAGACGATCCGCACGGAGCTGGCTGCCGCGATTGCGGCCGCGCTGGAAGCGATGGGAGTGGAGGCGCCACAGGTCGTTCTCGACGTGCCGCCGAGGCGGCAGCTCGGCGACCTGGCGTGGTCGGGCGCTCTCCCCCTCGCGAAAGCGTTGCGGCGCGCCCCGCGCGCGATCGCCGAGGAGGTTGCCCGGCGCCTCGACCAGACGCGCGCCGCCACTCCCTCTGACCACCCGCTCGCCTTGCTCGAGCCGGGGTGCACCGTCGAGGGGCCCGGCTTCCTCAACCTCCGCCTGCGCCGCGGCGCGGCGCTCGCCCGCCTCCTTCATGAAATGCGCGAGCCGGGACTTGCTCCCGGCGAGCGCGGGGGGCCTGGGGGGGTCGCGGAGGCGGGCGGCCCGGGCGGGGGGCCGACGTGCCCCCCCAAGAAAGTGATCGTAGAACATACCAACATCAACCCGAACAAGGCGGCCCACATCGGCCACCTGCGCAACGCGGTGCTCGGCGACACGCTGGTGCGCTGCCTGCGCTTCCTCGGCCACCCGGTCGAGGTGCAGGACTACATCGACGACACCGGCGTCCAGGTCGCCGACGTCGTCGTCGGGTTTCTCTTCCTGCCCGAGGAGCGGCTTCTGGCCGCCGTCGCGGCGGCGTGGCCCACGTTTGCGGCGCCGGCCCGCGCCGCGGTCCTGGCCGCGCTGGCCGAACGCGACGCCGCCGGCACGCTGGTGACCGATACCCTCGGCGAGGCCGACTTCGACGACCTGTGCTGGGAGCTCTACCCACGCGTGACCCGCTGGTACGAGGAGGACGAGAGCGCGACCGCGCGACGCGCCGAGGTCCTGCACGCCATCGAATCCGGCTTCCCCGCGGAGATGACCCTGGACGAGGCTTTTGCGCATTTTGCTTCTCCGGACCCCGGACCCCGGACCCCGGACCCCGTCTCTGTCGCCAGGCTCGCGGCCGCCGTCGCCGCGGCCAACGTACGCTGCCACCTGGTCACGATGGGCCGCCTCGGCATCGCCTACGACGTCCTCCCGCACGAGTCGGACATCCTCCACCGCGGCTTCTGGCA
>JAKAFI010000243.1 GCA_021818005.1 Acidobacteriota bacterium
GGCCAGACGCCGGTGGTCGCGAAGCTCGGCGGCCGCGGCCTCACGCCGCGTGGCCACGCCGGTCTCCTCGACAGCCCGACCCCGCCTGCGCCGCGCCGGGTCGCCGGCGGCACCTCGAGCGGGGGAGTTTCGTCGCGAACAAGTTGCTCTCGGTAACGAGCCTTGTCCGCCGGTATTCCCGCCGGCCGGCGCCGCGGTCCTCGCCGGTCCGTCAGCCAACGGCCGCGCCGGCTACCGCACGGTCCACAGCTCGGTTTGCGGCGGCGCGAGGAAGCGGGCGCCGTCGGCGGTCACGACGGCGTCCTCCTCGATCCCCACGGCGCCGAAGCCCGGCACGTTCAGCGACGGTTCGAGCGTGTACACCTGCTGCTCGGCGGCCGCCATGAACGGGGTGTTGCGGTAGCGCGGCCACGCCGGCCCGAGGAGGGCGCCGCCGTCGTGGACGTGCCGGCCGACCTGGTGGCCGAGCGCGTGCGGGTACTCGGGGAACCCCGCGGCGGTGACCATGCCGCGGGAGATCGCGTCGACGTCGACGCCCCTGACGCCCGGGCGGAGCGCCTTGCGGCACGCCTCGTTGGCGTCGGCGATCACCGCGAACCCGCGCCGCGCGGCCTCCGGGGCGCCGCTCTCGCCGGGCTTGAGCACGTACCAGGTGCGCTGCATGTCCGAGGCGTAGCCGCGGACGAACACGCCCATGTCGACGTGCACCAGGTCGCCGGGCCGCAGGTCGTTGTCGGTGGCGTCGCCGTGCCCCATCCCGGCGCCGCGGTCGCCCGCGAAGACGAGCGTCTGGAAGCTGGGCTCGAGGCCGCGCGCCGCCATGCGCTCGCCGATGAAGCCGTAGACCTGCTTCTCGGTGAGGCCCGGTTTGAGGAACGCGTCGATCTCCGCGAAGATCGCGACGGTGTGGTCCACCGCTTCCTGGATCGCGGCCAGCTCGAGCGGGCTCTTCTGCGAGATCAGCGCCTGGATGATCGGCTCGGCCGAGACCACCTCGACGCCCGGCGCGGCCTCCCGCAGCATCGCCTCGAGCTGCAGGAAGCGACCGTGCGGGATGCCGTCGGCGCTGGGGTCGTTGAGCGAGAAGTTCACCGCGACCCGGCGCGGCTTGGCGGCGGCGAGGTACTCGAGGAACGGCGCCTTGAAGTCCTGCACGAACGTGATCACCTGGCGGAAGAGGCCGGACGCCTCGAACACCTGCTGGTCGAACTTGCCGCAGATGAGCGTCGGCTTGCCCTCGCCCGTGACCAGGATCGCGCTCTCCCACGTCAGGTTCCCCGGCGAGATGTAGGCGAACGCCCGCTCGGCGCCGGCGCTCGTCTCCTGCACGAAGGTGACCCAGAGGTCCACGCCCAGCTCGCGGACCTTCGCGGCCGCCTGCGCGTGTTTCTGCGCGATGATCTCCGACGACGCCAGACCGCTGCTCCCCATGGCTTCGCTCCCTTCCTCTCCTCTGCGACCGCCGGCGGCGGGCGACCGCGACCCAGTCTAGCAGCGCGGTTCGCTCCGGCGGACCAGGTGCCGTTGCGAGGCCGGTCGTTGTGGCGCCGGGCTCGCGTCTCTGCTACAACTGGCGTAAGTGCGAACCCGATGCGCCGGCGGCCTCGGCCTCATGTCACTCTTCGCGGCAGTACGCATCTGCTCCGCGCAGGCGGATCCGTGGGCGTCGGTGACGTTCGCCGATCCGCTGCGCTTCTCGTCGCTGCCGATCTCCGGCACCGAGGCGATCGTCCCGGCCGCGGGGGAGTGGGAACTCTCCAGCACGATGAGCTACTTCAACGTCTGGCAGCGCAGCTGGCACACGGCAACGATCCACAAGGAGTTCGGCCTCCAGGGACAGCCGCTGCAACCGTGGGAGATCGCGCTGCTCGCCCAGCGGCATCCCGCCGACCAGTTCTACCACATCGATCTCGAGGGGTGGCGCGACGACGTCGTGATCGCGCGTGGTTTCGGCGGCGGCGTGGCGGCGACGCTGCAGATCCCCTGGGTCGGGATCGGGGCGCCGCACTGGGACGACATCGCCGAGCGCTTCCACGCGACGTTCGGGCTCGGCAACATGAACCGCCAGGTGTTTCCGCGCGGCCAGTCGACGGTGGTGGTCCGTGGCCACGGGCAGATCCTCGAACGCTTCACCGGTTTGCCCGGCTCCGGCCTCGGCGACATCCGCCTCTCGGTGACGGGGCCGCTCGGCAGCTGGCTGGGGGCCGAGCAGCGCTGGGCCGTGGCGGTGGAGGCGCCCACCGGCCGGCCGGGGACGCTGCGCGGCAGCGGCGGCTGGGACTGGGGTGTGCGCTGGTTCGCAACCTGGGGGCAGGGGAGGACGCAGGTGCGGGCGGGCCTGGGGTACAGCGTCCTCGCGGCGAGCGGGAGCTGGCTCGGGGTGCGCCGGGACAACATCTGGGGCGCGCTGGTCGAGGTTCACACGCCGCTCGGCCGCCGCCTCACGTTCCGGGCCTCGGCGCGCTGCGACAGCTCGCCGCTCGCGAGCTTCACCAGCTCCGACATCGGTAAGGTGTCGTCGTACTGGACGGTCGGCGTGCTCAGGCCGGTCGCGGGCCGCTCGTGGATCGCGTTCGACCTCGGCGAGAACTACGGCAGCGTCGCCGAGGTCCCCGACTTCAGCTTCCACCTCCAGCTCGGCACTCGCTTCGGCCGCTGACCCTGGCGCGTCACGGCCGCTTCTGGACGTCGGCGATGATCCGCTTCACCTGCGGGAACACACGGTTCGGGATAGGGACCGAGAGGCTGTACTGCGCGATCCTCCACGTCCCTCCCTCGCGGACGAGCACGCCGGTGCCGCGCGCCGGGCCGAGGTTGGGAGTGGCCAACTCCTCGTCGAACCAGGCGACCGAGCCGTCCGCGGAGAGCGTGATGTTGCGATGCACCGAGCGGAAGCTCCACGCCTTGCCCCTCGCGAAGTAGGGGTGCGCGTAGGCACGAAACCGTGCCTTGGTCCAGCGCTCGGTTGGGTCGGTGCCGAGGAACACGGCTTTCTCGGTCATGTGGCCGAAGTAACGGACCTCGTCGGCCGCGGCCGCCGCGGCGTGCCAGTCGTCGATGACGGCGGCCACGGCCGGCTCGTTCGAGCCCGCTGCACGTCCTCCGCGGGCTGCGAGCGCCACGCCAGCCAGAAGCGCCACGGCGATGACGGGTCCACAGATCGCCGTCGTTGGTGTCACGCGCTGCACGATGGCCTCCTCTCCGATCTCCGGCCCACGCTAGCGCCGAGCGAGGTGGCGGCGCGGGCGGTGGGCCGGGGACGCGAAGGCGACGGTGGTGCCCTCGTACGCGGCGGTGAGGGCGGCGCCGGTCGCGTCGGTGATCGCGCGGGCGACCGGCTGATCGGCGAACCCGACCCCCGTCGCTCCGGTGGCGCCGGCGGCCACCAGGAACGTCACCTCGGCGAGGCGGTCCGTCCCGCGGACGAACGTCTGCCCGGCGGGCATCACCAGCGTCACCCCGAGACGGCCGCTCGCTGCCTGGCTGTCGTCCACCGTGACCGCCGCTGCGCCGGCCCCGGCGCCGGCGCTGACCTGGGGCGAGCCGAGCACGGAGGGGTCGAAGGCGAGGCTGAGCGCGACGTTCGCCTCATTGCCGAGCGCGTCGAGGTCAACGGGAACGGTGACGTGCTGGCTCAAAGCGCCGCTCTCTTGCTCCATCCGCACAACTCTCGGTGCGAGGACGGCGGTGACCTCGAGAGAGCGCGCGAACGACATGCCGTCGCTGCTGCCGGCGCTGAACGAGACGGTGCCGTGCTGGACCCCCGGGGTGAGGCCGGCGGCGAGCACGGTGACGGTCGGGTCGGCGCCCATCGTGCCGGAGGCGGGGGCGACCGCCAGCCATGGTGCGCTGGTTGTGGCCGTCCACGTCAGCACGTACGGGCCGGCGAGGTGAACCGGGACGGTGCCGTCGTGCGGCTGTCCCGAATCCACCGCCACCGTCGCGGCATCGGGCGCAAGCGTGAGGTCCGCAGGCGCCGCGAGCGCGGCCTGCAGCATGTCGTAGGCGCGGCCGCCGCCGGGCCGATAGTCGGCGGCGGCGGCGGTGTGCAGCGCCGCCCAACTGGCCGGCGCGAGGTCACCGCTGTCGAGCGTCGCGGTCATCTCGCTTCCGGGCGCCAGTGCAGAGGCGATGGCAAGGAACGGCGCCGCGCGGACGAAGCGACCGGTCACGCCGACGTGGGCGTCCTCCCAGGTCAACGCGTGCAGGGTGGCGTTGTTCGCGGCCGCCAGGCTCTCGCTCGCCTCGTTGCGGAGCCGGACGTAGGTTCGGATCTGGTCGCCGATCCGGCGCCAGTAAGCCTCGATCTCGGCCGCAGGCGGGCGCGCCAGCTCGAGGTCCACCATCGATCGATAGACCGTCGTGAAGCTTGCGTGGGAGCCGTTGTCGACCCGGTGGCCGCTGTCGGCCATGACGAGTGGGAGGTAGACCGAATCTGTCGCCGGGGCTGCCGCCCACCAGCGCAAGATGCGGTTGCCGAGCGGCGCGTCGAAGTCCTGCTCGAGGAAGACGACGGGCTTGTCCGCGTACGCCTGCGCCAGCGCGTCGACCGCCGGACCGGCGATCTGGCAGATCGGTCAGGTGAAGCGCGTGAACTCCTCGAACACGACGAAACGCGGGGCCGGCTGGCCGGCGGCGATCGCGACGGTCGCGACCAGGGTGGCAAGCAACACCGGGAGGAAACGAACCGCACGCGTCATGGCCTCACCTCTTGGGATCATTTCAGCGCAGCCGGCGCCCCACCGCAAGCCACCCGGCCGCCGCCGGGGCCGAGCGCGCGCCACAGCGCATTCTTTGCGTCGTGGCGTCGGTTTTTGTCAACGTCCAGCCCCGCTGCAGCTCAGCTCTTCTTGATTTGCTCCAGGAGAAGTTCCCACTTGTAGATCTCGTCCTCGGCGGTGCGCCTGTCGGGGGCGGTGGGCGCGGCCTGCAGGTAGATCTTCATCAGGCGCATCGCCTCGCCGTAGCGCCTGA
>JAKAFI010000244.1 GCA_021818005.1 Acidobacteriota bacterium
ATGGCGTTCAAGCGCTACATCCCCGTCGAGAGCATCTCCGAGCTGACGATCAACCGCCTCTCGGTCTACCTGCGCTGCCTCCAGCAGCTCGAGTACGAGGGCGGCACCACCATCTCCTCGCAGGAACTCGCCGACCGGTTCCACCTCAACTCGGCGCAGATTCGCAAGGACCTCGCGTACTTCGGCGAGTTCGGCATCCGCGGCGTGGGCTACAACGTGACGCAGCTCTGCGAGCACCTGATCAACATCCTGGGGTTGAACGAGGAGCGCCGCGTGCTCATGGTCGGCGCCGGTAACCTCGGCACCGCCCTGTCGCACTACTCCGGTTTCAACACCGGCGGCTTCCGCATCGTCGCGATCCTCGACTCCGACCCGCACAAGCTCGGCAAGCGCGTGCCCGGAGGCTTGACGATCGAGAGCGTTGCAGAGTTGTCCCAAATTGTGAAAGAGCGGAAAGTGCACTTGGGGGTGATCACGGTCCCGGCGAGCTCGGCGCAGAAGGTCTACGACGACCTCGTCACCGCCGGCGTCCAGGCCGTCCTCAACTTCGCGCCCGCTCAGCTCAAGGGACACCCCGAGGTCAAGCTCAAGAACGTCGATCTGAAGATCAACCTCGAGCTGCTGTCGTTCTTCCTCACCCACGCCGCGCGGATGGCCTCGATCTGAGGCTCGCCCGCCGCGGCGACGGGGTGCCGCCGGGACCCGCAACCGGTTAGCTGAAGCGGATCGACTTGACGATCGCCTCGAAATCCGGGCGGAACTTCGGCAGGCTCGTCTTCTTGCACACCGCCGTGACGTACAGCAGCCTGCCGTCCGGACGCGCGATCTGGTACTGCATGGTGACCGTGCCGGCCACGCTACCGTCGTACTCGACGTAGAACGCCTTCAGGGTCCCCACGTCGCGGCTCTCGCACGTGGTCACCGCGAGGGGCTTCTTCGCTACCGCCGCCAGCTTGGCGGAGTATGCGGTGCAGGCGGCCTTGACCGCGTCGGGGGTGCCGGGCACCGTCCCCTTCGGACCGAGCTTGACGTCGACGTAGTCCGTGAACGTCGCGTCGCTGGTCGCGCGATCGTAGAGGATCTCGATCGACCCGCTCGCCACCTTGGCCTTGAGCCCCGCATCGGCGCTCGCGAACACCGGGTTGCTGGCGAGCTCCGTCTTGGTCAGGACGAGCCAGCTGGTGTCGGGCGCGTCGAACGTGTACCCGAACGAACTCGGGTACGTCTTGGCCGACGCTGAAGCCGCCAACGCCAGGACCACGAAAACCGCAGCGTACTTCTTCATGAACCCTCCCCGTTTCCGGTTTGCGGCTCGCGTTCACTCGCCGGTTGCGAGCCGGCACCGCCGCATATTGAGGGCGGATTCTACGCCAATCCGGGCGCGATGCCTACCACCTCGCCGGCCGAACGGGCACACACCCGGGCCGCCCCGGCCATGGGCTATCCGGGCCCGGACCCCGCCGGCGCGGCGCCGCTCGCTCGCTGCAGGAGCTCCTGCAGCCGGTGCTGCACCCGATCCTGGCGCCCCTGCAGCGTCGCGATCTCGGCCCGGGCCGACTCCAGGACGCGCAACTCCTCCGCCTCGGGCCCCGGCAGCTTGCGGTCGCGCGTCACGGCGCCGAGTTGTGCCGACAGCACCTTGAGCTGCGCCTCGAGGAACTGACGGGTGGCCGGATCGCGCGCCGACTTCAACTGCGCCTCCAGGTCCTCCCGCGACCGTGACAGCTCGGCCTCGAGCACCCGCTGGTCCTCGTGCTGGCGCTGGCTGGTGAGCAGGCGGCCGATCTCGTCGCGGATCCAGGTGAAGCGGCGCCACTCCACCCCGAGCGAGCGGGCGGCCTCGCGTTCGGCCACCGTGAGCTCCTGGACGCGGCCGAGAACGTCCCCGCCCGAGCGCTCGACCTCCGCGAGAGCGTCCTCGAGCCGTTGCAGGGCCTTCGAGCGCACGGCGATGAACGCCTGCACGTCGGCGGCCGTGAGCACCCGCTCCTCGGCCTTGGACGGCGCCGCTGGCGGGGTGCCGCTGGCGGAGTTCGGCGGCCCACCCGGCCGGCAACCCACGGCAAGGAGGAGGCCGGCCACGAGGGCGTACGAGGAGAATTGCGCCCGCACGCCGCCAGCGTAACACCGCCGCCGCGGGCAGCCGAGCCGATACGCACTCGCCGCGTCCGGGCCGGTTGCGATCGAACGGCCTGTGCCCGCCGGTCGCGTCATGCGGTCGGCCGGAGTTCCCGGACGGCGCGGAGCAGCGCGGCGGCGGCGCGGGCCGGCTCGTGGCCGCCATCGACCCACGCCCGGCGCGCCGCGTCGCGCGACGCGGACCGCGCTTCCGGGCCGGCAAGCGCAACCACCGCCCGGACGAGATCGGGGACGCCGGCGTGACCGGGGGCGACCCGCACGGCGGCCGCGGGCGGCAACTCGAGGAACTGGAGGTACCCCGCTACCGCCACCGGGGTCCCGGCCGCCAGGAAGCGGAGCGCCGCCGCCGAGGTCTCCCCCGCCGTCGGGTACCTCGGCACCAGTCCAAGGTCGGCCGCGGCGAGAACCCCGCCGAGTTCCTCGTCGCTGGCCCAGCCCCAAGACCGGACGAGCGTCCCGAGCCCGAGGGCGTCGACGGCCCGCGCGAACGCCCCGGCCTCGCTTCCCTCGCCCACGACGACGAGGCGGACGCCGATTCGCAGCTGCGCCAGCGCGGCTACACCGCGGACGATCACCTCCAGCCCCTTGGCGGGCGTCAGGAAACCGAGGTGCACGAGCAGCAGCTCGTCGCCGGCGACCCCAAGGCGGGCGCGCCACGCGGCGCGGTCCCCGCCCGGCATCGCCCCGACCGCGAGCGGCACGCAGCGCACCGGCAGGCCCGGGCAAGCCCGCCTCACGTCGCTTTCGGCTCGGCGGTTGTGGACGATCACCGCCTCCGCGCGGCCCAGGAGCGCGGACCGGGCCGGGAACATGAACGGATCGAGTCGCCCCGCGAACCCCCAGGCGCGGGCGGCCGCCAGCGCCGCTCCACCCGCCCCGTGCGCGAGCGTCATCTCGTCGGCGAACCGCTTCCAGTCGCCGTCGGCGGCGGCCTCCTCGACGAGAAGGTGGTGGAGGACCGAGTCGTGCAGCACGACGATGCCGCCCGCCGCCCGCAGGCGCTTCGCGATCCACAGGTGATAGGGGTTGTTCCCCAGGTGAAGGAGCGGCGCGACGGCAGGGGCCGTCGAGGCGTCGTGCGGCGCGCGCTGGAGCCCGGCGAGCCACGCGGGCGCGCCTGAGGGAGCCCAGCCCGGCGGCTCGATGAGCGTCACGCTGGCCGCCCGTGCCAGGTGCGGCAGCACCTCGGCCGCATAGTCGGCCACGCCGGAGCGGGTGGGCGGCAGCGGCGAGGCCCAGGACAACCGTGGTCCGTGGTCCGTGGTCCGTGGTCCGAAACCGCGGGCGCGGGGTTCGGGGTTCGGGGCTCGGGGCTCGGGGTTCGGGGCTCGACCGGCCCGCGGTGCAGGGGACGAGCCCACCGGCGTCACCGCTCGGCGGCGGCCTGCGCCTGCTGCTTGAGGTATGCCTCGATGAACGGGTCGAGGTCGCCGTTGAGGACGCGGTCGGCGTCCCCTACCTCGTGGCCGGTGCGCAGGTCCTTGACCATCCGGTACGGCTGCAGCACGTAGGAGCGGATCTGGTTCCCCCAGGAGATGTCCTTCTTCACGCCCTTGATCTTCTCGAGCTCCTCCTCCTTCTTGCGCCGCTCGAGCTCGAAAAGGCGGGCGCGCAGCACCTTCATCGCCTGCGCCAGGTTCTTGATCTGCGAGCGCTCGTTCTGGCACGACACCACGATCCCGGTCGGGAGGTGGGTCAGGCGCACCGCGGAGTAGGTCGTGTTGACGCCCTGACCTCCGGGGCCGGAGGAGCAGAACCGGTCGATACGGATCTCCTTGTCGTCGATCGTGACCTCGACCTCGTCATCGACCTCGGGGTAGACCTGGACGGAGGCAAACGAGGTGTGGCGCCGCCCCTGGGCGTCGAACGGCGAGATGCGGACGAGCCGGTGGATTCCGCTCTCGGCCTTGAGGTAGCCGTAGGTGTACTCGCCCTTGACCAGCACGGTGGCCGACTTGATCCCCGCCTCTTCGGCGTCCTGCGTGTCCAGTACCTCGGCGTCGAACCCGCGCCGCTCGCACCACTTCAGGTACATGCGCAGGAGCATCTGCGCCCAGTCGGCGGACTCGGTCCCCCCGGCGCCAGGGTGCACCTCGAGGTAGGCGTGGTTGGCGTCGTATTCGCCGGTCATCTTGGTCTCGAGCTCGATGCGCTCGAGCTTGGGCTCGACCCGCGCGAGGACGGCGGTCAGCTCGGCCTCGCCGGCGGGGTCCTCGCGGGCCAGCTCCAGCAGCACCTCGATCTCCTCGACCGCCTCGGCCAGGAAGCGGTCGTTGGCGAGCTTCGCCTCGAGTCCGCGCTGGGCGCGCATCACCTCGCGGGCGTGTTCCTGGTTGTTCCAGAAGTCGGAGCGCTGCGTCTCCTCGGCGATCGTGTCGAGCTCCGACTGCAGCCGTGACGCGTCAAAGATACCCCCGCACGCCGACCAGCGTGTCGCGGACCTGCTGCGCGCGGCTCATGACCTCTTCGAGCAAGGTTCCTCCTCGCAGCGCCGCCGGCTCGACAACGGATCAGCGGATACCTGGCTTGCGCCGCGCACCGAGAATCATAACACCCGCAGCCACAAGCACAACGGCGGCACGGATAGGGCCGCTGTACGCCACGGCCGGCGTCACGTCGGCGCCGGGCCGGACCTCGGCGGTGATCAGACCCTGCCGGCCGAAGTCGAGGCGGGCCAGCTCGCGCCCGTAGGGGTCGATCACCGCCGAGATCCCGGTGTTGGCCGCCCGCACCAGGTAGCGCCGCGCCTCCCCGGCGCGCAGCATGGCGAGGGCGAGGTGCTGCCGCGGCGCCGCGGAGTCCCCGTACCAGCCGTCGTTGGTGATCGTC
>JAKAFI010000014.1 GCA_021818005.1 Acidobacteriota bacterium
AACGGCCTCGCCTACTCGCCGGACGAGATCATCGTCTCGGCCGGGGCGAAGAACTCGCTGTTCAACGTCGCGATGGCGCTCTACGACGAGGGCGACGACATCCTGATCCCGGCGCCGTACTGGGTCTCCTACCCGGACCAGGTCAAGCTCGCCAAGGCCAACCCGGTGATCGTCCCGACGCACGAGGAGAACGACTTCCGCCTGCAGGCGCGCGACCTGGCGGCGGCGATCACGCCCAACACCAAGGCGATCATCCTCAACTACCCGTGCAACCCCAGCGGCGCGACGTACACCCGCGAGCAGCTCGAAGAGATCGCCGAGGTGTGCGTGCGCGAGCAGATCTGGGTGATCTCGGACGAGATCTACGAGAAGCTCATCTACGACGGGCAGCGCTTCGTCTCGATCGCCTCCCTGGGCGACAAGATCAAGAAGCTCACGGTGGTGGTCAACGGCTTCTCGAAGGCGTTCTCGATGACCGGGTGGCGGCTGGGCTACGCCGCCGGGCCGCGCGAGATCATCGCGGCGTGCTCGAAGATCCAGTCGCACAACACCTCGAACGCGACCTCGTTCGTGCAGAAGGCGGCGGTGACGGCGCTCGGCGAGTGCAGCATGGACGTCGAGCGCATGCGGCAGGAGTTCGAACGGCGGCGCAACGCGATCGTCTACCGGCTGCGCGCGCTGCCCGAGGTGTCGTGCGCGTCGCCGTCGGGCGCGTTCTACGTACTGCCGAACGTGACCCGCTATCTCGACCGCGAGTTCGGCGGGGCGCCGATCCGCAACACCTACGGGCTCGCCTACTACCTGCTCAAGGAAGCCCACGTGGCGGTGGTCCCGGGCGAGGCGTTCGGCACCCCCGCGCACGTGCGCATCTCGTTCGCCACCTCGATGGACCGCATCGAGGAGGGGTGCCGGCGGATCCGCGAGGCGCTCGCGCGCCTGGAGGAGCCGCGCCGGCTGCGGCCGCGGGCGCTCAACAACGTCGTCACCAAGGTGGTGGCGTACGCCGAGACCCGTCCCGTCGTCGGCCTGGAGGCGCGCAACGCGCTGCTCGACGAGGCGTCCGCACACCTCGCCCCCGACGCCTACTTCGAGTGGAACGCGGCGATCGCCGGGATCGTCGTGCAGCTGCGCACCAACTCGCCGCACCTCGCCGACTTCTACCAGGAGAACTTCTACCCCGCCGCGCTCGAGGGCGACCTCGAGCCGCACGCGGTGATCTACGCGGTCAAGGACATCCCCGGCCGCGAGGCGGGCGGCCTCGTCAGCCTCGACACCGCCACCGGCTTCGCCTTCAACACCGCGTTCTACGGGCAGGTGCGCACGCTCGCGCTGCAGCTCGCGGCGGAGGCGGCGGCGCGCACCTCGGGGGCGCTGCTCGCGCACTGCGCCGCGCTCGATATCGGCGGCCGCGGTGTGCTGGTCTGGGGCGGCCCCGGATCGGGACGTACCGGGCTGCTCGCCGCGGCGCTGCGCGAGGACGGCGTCCGCCTGGTGTCGAGCGACGCGGTCCTGGTCCGCCTCGGCGCTGCCGAGCCGGTCGCCGACCTCGTCGAGCGCAAGCTCTACCTCAAGGCGAAGTGGGCCGGCAAGCTCCCCGAGATCGGCAAGTTGCTCGAGCGCTCCAAGCTCGAGAACATGGTCGTCTCACGCGACGGCTGCACCGTGGACCACCCCGGCGACGAGTGCCCGCTCGACCGCGGCGCCGCGGTGTGCGTCGAGGCCTCCAAGAACGGGCGCGTCATGCTCGACCCGTACTGGCTCGGCGGCGCCGAGCGCCACGCGCGGCGCACGACCCCGCGCCTGGCGGTGCTGCTGGCCAAGGACCCGGTGCTGCCGATGGTGCAGCAGCTCGACGCCCGCGACGGCGCCCGCATGCTCGCCGCGGGGCAACTCCCGGGCGGGACCGGCAAGGCGTTCCCGTTCCTCAACCCGCACCTGGCCGGCGTCGACGCCGCCCGCGCCGACCTGCTGCGCGCCCAGCACGAGCGCCTGTTCGCCGGCACGAAGGTCGTGGTCCTCAACATGGCGATCGGCTCGGCCGAGGGCGCCGCGAAACGGCTGCTGGAGCTGGCGCGCTGATCCGGCGGGTACTGCGGCGGCCTCAGAGCGCAGGGCATCCGAGGGATGCTACGGGGTGGTCTTGCCGCGCTCGAGTTCGAGCATGCGCTGGTGCTCGACCTCGGCCTGGCGCAGCGTCTCGAAGAGCTGTGTGACCTCGTCGGGGATCGCCTGCTCCATCGCCGCGGCGTAGTACGCCTCGGCCTTCTTCTCGGCGGCCATTGCGATCGCGAACGCTTGCGCGGCGGTCATCGTCTCGGCGGGCACGATCTTGTACGGCGCCTCGATCCCCCACAGCGTGCGGTTGGCGAGGTTGGCGACCGCTCCCGGGTAGAGCGCCGCCCGGCGCTCGCTGATCTGCTGCCGGTGCCGCTCCTCACGCGCCGCCATCTTGCGGAAGAAATCCGCGACGTCGCGCTTGCCGTGACGCTCCATCGCGCCGGCGAGGAACTCGTACTGCTCGTAGGCCTCCTCCTCGGCGAAGACGGCGAGGTCGAGGATGTCCTGGGGCTGCAGCTTGGAGAAGTCCATGTCGAGACCCATCGTTCCCTCCGGTCGGCGATCGCGGCGGGCGCGCCGCCGCGTCACTCTGCCCTGCCGGGCGCCGCCGTGTCAACCGATGCGAGGGCGCCGCGGGCGCGAGCTCCGGGCGCAAAGCCCGAGGCCCGCCGCCGTCGCGGCCGTCGCCTCAGCGCGACGGCACCTTGGTCAGCGGGCTCAGGCCGGCGGAGAACACGCGGGTGTCTTTGCCCCCGTACTCCTTCCCCGAGGTCAGGAACGCGCCGGCGAGCTTGCCGTCTTTGTCGACCTCGACCGGGATGCAGATCTCGTCGCGCGCGATCCCCTCGGCGGCGACCAGCGCTCCCTCGAGCCCGGCCTCGACGACGTAGTTGGTCTTGAGCGTGACGCCGGCGCGGGCCTGCCCGGGGTTCGGGTAGATGTGCCCGTCCTTGAGCGTCGCGTCGCCGACCTTGCCGGTGACGGCGCCGTCCTCGGCGATCGTGAGCGAGACCGGCAGCTGCTGCGCCTTGCACCAGTTGACGGCGACCTCGGCGTGGCCCTCCCAGTGCCCGACCATCGCGCCCGGGGGGGCGACCGGCGCCTTGCGGCACGCGGCGGTGGCCGCGGCGGCGGCCAGCAGAAGCGAGATGACCAGTAGGTGGCGGCTCATGATCGGATCCCTTCTCCGTGCGCCGGCGGCGCGTTCGAGGACGGTTCGTGAGGATGCGACTCAAAACCTTCTATTGTCAAAGAATCCGTCTCTCAATATTGTACCCCTTTGGCAAGCCCTTGCGCCCACCCCTTGCCCCCACCCCTTGCGCCCACCCCCTGCGCCCACCCCTTACGCCCACCCTCTGCGCGCGACCCCGGACGCCGGCGGCCGGCCCCGGGGTTGCTCACCCCCCCGGGCCGCCGCCGGGGGGCCGCGCCGGGGCGGCCGGCCGGGCCGTGGGATACTCGCGGCCGTGATCACCGCCTCGGACGCGCTCCGGCGCTGGCCGCTCGTCGTCGTGCTCGCGCTCGCGGCCCACCTCGCCTTCGGCATCGCCGGGCGCGGGCTGTGGAAGCCGGACGAGCCGCGCGAGGCGGCGATCGCGGCGCGGATGGCGCGGCCCGGCGCCGACCTCGTCGTGCCGCACCTGGGGGCGGCCGCGTTCTGCGAGAAGCCGCCGCTGTACTACTGGATCGCGGCCGGGTCGGCACGGCTGCTCGGCACCGGAGCGGTGGCGCTGCGGCTGCCGAACGCGCTGTATGCGCTCGCGGCGGCGCTCCTGGTCGGCGCGCTGGCGGCCGCCGCGGCCGGCCGCGCCGCGGCGGTCGCGGCCGGGGTCGCGATGGGGACGCTCTACCTCGCCTACCGGGTCGAGATCTGGATCGCGACCGACGCCCTCCTGCTGCTCTCGGTGGCGGGGGCGCTGCTCGGCTGCTACCGCGGCCTCGTCGCCGCGCGCGGCTGGGAGAAGCTGCGCTGGTACGCGCTCATGCACGCGTTCCTGGCGGCCGGGTTCCTCACCAAGAACGTGGTCGCGTGGATCGTGCCCGCCCTCGCCTGGCTCGGGCTCGTCGTCTGGGAGCGGCGCTGGCGCGAGCTGCTGGCGTGGGAGTTCTGGTCCGGGTCGGCGATCCAACTCGCCGCGGTGCTCCCCTGGGTGCTCGCGGTCGCCGCGCGCCCCGACGGCGCCGCCGACCTGCGGGCGTTCTTCGTCAACAACCTGTTCGGGCGCTTCTCGGCGATGCCGGGGGTGGGGTACACGACGTCGCACCCGGGCTGGCCGGGGGCGTACCTGGTCGAGCTACCCGTCTACCTGCTGCCGTGGACGCTCCTGATGGTCGCGGCGGCGGCCGCCGCCTGGCGCACGCTGCGGCGGCCGGGCGGCGGCGGCGAGCCCGGCGCGGACCGCGCCCGCACGGCGTGGCGGTTCACGGTCGCGGCGATCGTCGGGCCGCTGGTCGTCCTGTCGGCCGCGGCGACGATGCGGGACATCTACGCCGGCGTCCTGATGCCGCCGCTCGCCGTCCTCGGCGGCCTCTGGGCCGCGGCGGCGATCGCCGCCCCCGGCCGGCTCGACCGCGCCATGGCGCGCGCGACTGCGGTGTTCCTCCTCGCGGTGGCGCTGCTGCTGCCGCCGGGGCTGCTCGCCGCCGTGCTCCGGCTGGGCGCGCCGGCGCCGGCGGGGGTCGTGCTGGTCCTGGCGGCCGGCTGGGTCGCCGGCGCGTGGCTGGCGGCGCGGTCGTGGCGGGCGGCGCGGCGGGGGGAGATCGGGCGCTTCCTGGCAGCCGCGGCGGCGGCGTGGATCGTGTCGTGGTCGTGCTGGGCGCCGCTCGTCTTCCCGGTGATCAACCGGTCGCAGGACATCGCCCCGGCGGCGCGGGCGGCGGCCGCGGTCGCCGCGGCGCACCCGATCGCCCTCTGGCAGCCCGACGAGACGATCGTCGGCGTGATGGACCTGGTGACCGGGCTGACGCCGCCGCGCCTGACCACGCCGGAGGAGGTCCGCCGGCTGCAGGCGAGCCACCCCGACCTCCGCCTGCTCGCCGAGGCCACCGCGAGCAAGGGGAAGGGCCGCTCCGTGGACGAGCTCGAGGCGGCGACCGGCCTGGCCGTGCGGCAGCGCATCAAACTGCCGGCGCCCGGCGGCCGGACGTACGTGATCCTCGGGCCCGCGCCGCCGCGGTAGCGGCGTTCACAGCCCGAGCCGGCGGCGCCACGGCCGGGTGCGCTCCTTGACCGACTGGATGACGCCGCGCCAGGCGAGCCGCGCGTCGTAGAGGCGGCGCCAGCGGGCCGCGTCGAGGCCGCGCGCGCGGCAGTACCCCGCGAACAGCTCGCCGTCGTCGTTGAGGCGGAGCTGCACGAGGTTGGCGATCCCGGCGCGCGCGCCGACCCGGCCGAACCGCATCCGGTTGATGTCGACGAGCACGAAGCGCACGCCCTCCGGCGCGCCGGGCTCGGGCACGAGTAGGATGTTGCCGGCGGTGAGGTCGCGATGCACGACGCCGAGCTCGTGCAGGCGGCCGACGAACCCGCCGAGCAACGGCAACAGGTGCGCCCGGCCCGGCGCGTCGGGGAAGCGCAGCTCGCGCGCCTCGCGGAACGCGGGCAGGTACGCCGAGCAGAAGTACGAGGCGAGCGGGGCGCCGCCGCGTCGCGTCTCGACGGCGACGAGCGGCCGCGGGGTGCCGACGCCGAGCGCCGTCAGGCGAACGGCGTGATCGAACGCGCGCACCGCCTTGGTCGCGCGCAGGCGGTAGACGAGGCGCTTGACGGGACTGGCGACCGGGAAGCGCTTGACGGCGACGTCCTCGCCCGCGACCCGGTCGCGGAAGATCAGGTTCCGGCCGCGGTAGATCACGGCCTCCGGCGGGACCTCGGCGGCGCGGGCCTCGAGGCGCTCGCACCACGCCCGCCGCTCGCCGCTCTCCCAACCGGGTGCCAGCCGCACGACCGCGGTCACCAGCTCGGCCACGCCCGTATCTTACGGCAGCGACCCGGCCGCGACGGCGGCGGCGTCCTCGGCGCGAGCGGTCCGGGTGCCCGCGGCCACGTCGACGCGGGTGAGCACCCAGATCCCGAGGGCGAAGAAGACCGTGACGGAGAGGATGCTGGCGCGCGGGTTGTGGGTGATCTGGCCGACCGTGCCGTACAGGAGCGGGCCGAGGATGCCGGCGAACTTCTCCGCCAGGGCGTACAGGCCGAAGAACTCGCCGGAGCTCGCGCGCGGCGACAGCTCGGCGTAGAGGGCGCGGGAGAGCGCCTGCGTGCCGCCCTGCACGGCGCCGACGAGCACCCCGATCATCAGGAACTCGGCCTCGGTGCGGAGGACGAACCCCCACAGCGGGACGACCGCGTACACCGCGAGGCCGACGACGATCGTGCGCTTGACGTCGAGACGGCGGGCGACGGCCGCGAAGAGGCGGCCGGCCGCGAGGGCGAACGCGACGCCGGCGAGCTGATCGGCCGCGATCACGGCGAGCGCCGTCGCGACGCCCAGCCCGCCGCGGCGGTTGGCGAACGCCCCGAGCAACGGCAGCGTCGCGGCCGTCCACGCGACCATCGCCAACGCCCGCCCGCGCCACGGCACGGCCGGGTCGGGGATGCGGCCGAACGCGAGCGCGTAGGGGAACGCCACGAACTGCGTCAGCAGCAGCGTGCCGAACAGCGTCGCGGTCGGCAGGCCGAGAGCGGCCCCGTAGGCGGTGGCGAGCAGGACGATCGCGCCGACCCCCTCCATGTACAGCCAGAACGCGACCAGCATCGTGAACAGGTGGCGGTGGCCGCGCAGGTCCCGCAGGGTGCGGCCGAGGCGGGTCAGCGCCGCCCGCAGCAGCCCGCCCGCGACCGGCCCCGGGCTGGCCGGTGGCTCGGGGACCACGACGGCGAGCGGCGCCGCGAACGCGATCCACCAGACGCCGACCGCGAGGAACGCGAGGCGGACGACGTCGCCGCGCGCCAGGCCGAGCCGGGCGGCGCCGGCGTATGCGGCGGTGGCGACCGCGAGCAGGAGCCCGCCGCCGGCGTACCCCATCGCGTAGCCGAGCGCGGAGGCGCGCGCCGTGTCGGCGGGCCGCGCGACGTGGGGGAGCAGCGAGCTGTTGAGACCGAGAGCGATGTTCACTGCGACCTGCGAGACGGCGTACAGGGCGAGCGCCAGCACCCAGCGCCCGGTGGTGATCGCGACCATCGCCGAGGCGGCCGCGCCGCCGACGGCGGTGACGGCGAGGAGGAGGCGCTTGCGCCGTCCGGTCAGGTCCGCGATCGTGCCGAGCAGCGGCGCGAGCAGCGCGACGACGAGCAGCGCGCCGGCGGCGGCGAACGCGTAGACGTTCGAGGCGGTGTCGCGGGCGCGCGCCATGCCGGCCCCGCCGGCCAGGAACGCGGGCGCCGCCACCGCGACGAACGTCGGCGGGAAGAACGTCGTCGCCGTCACCGTGACGTAGGCGTGGTTGGCCCAGTCGTACAGCGCCCAGGCGCGCACCCGCCGCCGATACGCCCGCTCGTCCCCGGCGCCGCTCATCGCGGGATCGTACCGTACCGCCGCCCGCGCCGCAGGTGCCGGGCGGTGGGAACTCGCGTACGATCGGACGGGCCGAAGGCCGGCTGGGAGGCGAGGTCTTGGACAGGTCGCGCTCGGTGGCGATCGCGGAGGGGTTGCTCGCGGTGCTGGTGTGGGGCGCCTCGTTCATCGCGACCAAGGTCGCGCTCACCGAGGTGTCGCCGGTGACCGTGGTGTGGCTGCGCTTCGCGATGGGCGTGGCGGTGCTGGCCGTCGCCGTCGTGTTCCGCCGCCAGTTCGCTCTCGTCTCCGCGCGTGAGCTCGCGGGCTTTGCCCTCCTCGGCCTCGTCGGGATCACGTTCCACCAGTGGCTGCAGTCGACCGCCCTGGTGACCGCGCGGGCGAGCACCAGCGGCTGGATCGTCGCCACCACCCCGATCTTCATGGCGGTGCTCGGGTGGATCGTGCTCAAGGAGCGACTCGGCGCCGCACGCGCCGCCGGCATCGCACTGGCCGCCGCCGGGGTGCTGCTCGTCGTCACGCGCGGCCGCCCGGGCGAGCTGCTGCACGGCCGCTTCGGCGCGCCAGGCGACCTCCTCATCCTCGCCTCGGCGCCGAACTGGGCCGTGTTCTCGGTGCTCTCCCGCCGCGCGCTGCGCGTCCACCCGGCGACGCGGATGATGGCGTACGTGATGGCGCTCGGCTGGCTGTTCACCACGGTGCAGCTCGCGGCGGGGCCCGGGCTGTCGGAGATCCGGCGCCTGGACGGGCGCGGCTGGGGGGCGATCGCGTTCCTCGGCATCGCCTGCTCCGGCCTTGCCTACATCGCGTGGTACGACGCCCTGCAGCGGATGCCGGCG
Organism: Acidobacteriota bacterium; assembly: GCA_021818005.1. Lineage (GTDB taxonomy): Bacteria > Acidobacteriota > Thermoanaerobaculia > Thermoanaerobaculales > Thermoanaerobaculaceae > RBG-13-68-16. Next base: position 8,414 of record JAKAFI010000014.1, read on the forward strand.
TCCGAGGCGGGCGCCCTGCTCTATATCGAGCCGCTGGTCGCGATGACGGTCGCGGCCGCGGTGCTCCGCGAGCGGATCACGGCCGCGACCGTGCTCGGCGGCGCGGTGATCCTGCTCGGCGTCTGGCTCGTCAACCGCGCGCCGGCGGCCGCCGCCCGAGAGGCGGTCGCCCTCGGGCCGGGGGAGGAGTAGGCCGCGGCTCAGTAGCGCCGGAAGATGCGCTGGATCTCGCGCGTGTCGCTGGTGCGGGTGAGCGCGAGGGCGAGCAGGATGCGGGCCTTCTGCGGCGAGAGGTTGTCGGCGACCACGAAGTCGAGCGCGTCGTCGTCGGCCTCGCCGTCGCGGACCACGGGTCCTCCCGCGATGCGGCTGGCGCGCACCACGACGATCCCGCGCTTGCGCGCCTCCACGAGCGCGGCCTTGGCCTCGATCGAGAGGCTGCCGTCGCCGACGCCCGCGTTGACGATCCCCTTGACGCCCGCGGCCGCCAGCGCGTCGATCTCGAGCCGCCCCGACCCGGCGTAGGCGAGGGCGATCCCGACGTTCGGCAGCTCCTTGAGGCTGCTGACGTCGAACTCGGTGGCGGTGGTGTGCAACCGCGTCGTCGCGCGGTAGAACACCGGCCGGCCGCGCTCCATCAGGCCGAGCTCGCCGACCTCGGGGGAGCGGAAGGTGTCGAGGGCGACCGTGCTCGTCTTGGTGACGTCGCGCGCCGCGTCGATGCGGTCGTTCATGCACACCATGACCCCGCGCCCGACCGCCTCGGGGCTCGCCGCCAGCGCCACCGCGTTGAACAGGTTCATCGGGCCGTCGGCGGAGATCGCGGTCGCCGGCCGCATCGCCCCGACGAGCACGACCGGCTTCTCGCTCTTGACCACGAGGTCGAGGAAGTACGCGGTCTCCTCGAGCGTGTCGGTGCCGTGGGTGATCACGATGCCGGCGACGTCGGGACGAGCAAGCAGCTCGTTGACGCGCCGGGCGAGGATCAGCCAGTGCGCCGGCGTCATGTTCTCGCTCGCGATCTGGAACACCTGCTCGCCGGTGACGCGGGCCACGGACGCGAGTTCGGGCACCGCGGCGATCAGCTCTGCGACGCCCACGGTCGCCGCCTTGTACCCCACGGTCGCGGTCGAGGAGGCGGCGGTGCCGGCGATCGTGCCGCCGGTCGCCAGGATCACCACGTGCGGCAGCGGCGGCTGCGGCGGCGCGGCCGCCGCGGCCAGCGCCAGCGTGAGCAAGGCGGCGACGAGGGTCGGGTGGCGTCGGGTCGTCATGCGGGGCCTCCTCCGGATCCGGCGGCAGCGTAGCAGGAGTCGGACCTCGGGGCGGCGGTTGCCGCACGGCCCGAAATGAAATATTGTGTCTCACTCGCGCCTTGTACGGCGGTGCGGGTGATTCCTCGGGAGGGTTCGGTGTCAGGTGGGTCGCTATCAGGTTCGGGAGAGGGTGCGAGCGGAGCGCTGACGCCGCCCGTCTTCTCATCCGTACCGGCGCTCGACCGACGGCTGCGCGCCGGGCTGTGGCTGCTGCTCGCGGTGTTCTCGTTCTCCGGCGTTTTCGGCCACTCGTTGTGGGGGGGCAACGACGCCCGCGAGGGCGGGATGATCTGGGACATGGTGCGGCACGACACGTTGGTGACGCCGACGATCGACGGCCGCCCGTTCCTCGAGAAGCCGCCGCTGCTGCACTGGACCGGGGTGGCGATCTGCCGCCTCGCCGGCCGCGTCAACGAGGGCCTGGTGCGCCTCCCGGCGGCGCTCTACGGCTTCGGGACGTTGGTGCTGATCGTCATGCTCGTGCGCGGCCCGCGCGCCGGGGCGGGCTTCGACCGCGGCCGCGAGGTCGCGGCGTGGGGGGCGGCGTTCTTGTGCGGCACCGCGATCGAGTTCCAGGAGTACGCCCGCATCGTCCTCACCGACATGGCGCTCGTGTTCACGGTGACGCTCGCGCTGTTCGCGTTCTGGCGCGCCTACCTGCGGCCGGGCTCGGGGCGCTGGCTCGCCTTCCTCCTCGCGGCGGCGCTGTCGTTCTACGCCAAGGGGCTGATCGGGCCCGTCCTGATCTGGGCCGCGGTCGGCCTCTTCCTGCTCTGGCAGCGCCGGTTCCGGCTGCTGGCGGGGCTGGCGGCGCTCTACCTGCCGCTGTTGCTGCTGGCCGTGCTCCCCTGGGCCGTCGCGCTCGCCCGGGCGGATGGCGAGGCGGCGGTGCGGTTCTTCTTCTGGGACAACCAGGTCGGGCGCTTCTTCCACTTCCACGACGCGGCGCTCCCGCACGACCCGTTCTTCATCAACAAGGAGGCGTGGTACTACTACCTGACGAACCTGCCGCTCTACCTGGCGCCGTGGACGCTGCTGATCGTGCCGGCGCTGCTCGCCTGGGCGCGGCGTTCGTCCCCGTTCCGCACGCCGTTCGACCGCTTCGTGGCGAGCGGCGTCGCCGGAATGGCGCTCGTGCTGCAGGTCTCCTCGGCCAAGGTCGCCAGTTACGCGCTGCCGGTCTACCCGCTCCTGTTCACGGCGGTCGCGCTGTGGCTCGCCGAGGCCGCGGCGCGCGGGGACGCGACGTGGCTGGAACGCTGGAGCGTGCGCCTGACCGCGGCGACGACGGGCCTGCTCCTCGGCCTCGTGCCGGTGGCGCTCGTCGCCGGGACGTTCGTGCGGCCGCGGCTGTTCCGCACCGGCGGGGCGCTGGCGACGGGCGCCGGCCTCGCCCTCGCGGTGGCCGCGCTCACGCTGCTCGGCGGCGCGGCGCTCCTGCTCGTGCGGCTGCTGCGCTCGCCGGCACGCCCGCTCGTGGCGTTCGCCGGACCCGCCTCGTACGCGCTGATCATGGTGATCGCGATGCACCTGGTCGCCCCGGTGCTCGACCACCTGCGATCGTATCGTCCGATCGCCGACCTCGCCGGCGCCGAGCTCGACGACGGGGTGGCCGTGGCGCTCGGAACCGAGGAGTACCGCGACGTCGGCGCGTTCACGTTCTACCTCGACAGGCGGTTGCCGCTGCTCGGCGGCGACACGGCCGCCGCGTTCCTGCGCTCGCCGCAGCCACGCGCGGTCCTCGTTCCGCGCGCCCAGCTGCCGGCGTTCGAGGCCCGCCTCGCCGGGTTGCCGCACGGCCGCCTCGTGGCCGGGGATCCCGGGACGCTGTCACGCGCCTGGGTGCTCGTGACCAACGCGGCCGAGCTGGCGGCGGAGCACCACCCGAGCGAGCCGGCCGGCGGTGAGCTACTGGTCGCGCGGGGCCGGCGCGCTCGCGGGCCGCGCGGCGGCCTGGCCCGCACACTGCGGCCTCAAGCCAGGCTGGGGGGCGGCGTAGTCCGCGGGCCGGGCAATCGCTGATCCGTTTTCGGGCGTCAGGTCGTGCCGGTTACGACCCGGCAGGCGAGGCGGCGGCGACGGCGGCGTCCAGGACTCGGCGGTCCTTGGCGGACAGGTCGAGGAACTCGACGCCGACCTCGACGCGCCCGGCGCCCTCGACGCTTTCCCAGACCACACGCCCACGCGCCTTGACGACCCGCCCGGGAAGCGAGATCAGCAGCTCGACCGCGGAGCCGACGCCGAGCGGCTCGGGGTGAACGAACATGCAGCCGCCGGCGCCGACCGTGCGCGTCTTGGCGAGCGCCTCCGACGCCTCGTCGCCGATCCGCTTGACGAGCACGGCCTTCTCGCTGGGAACCCGAGGGAAACGCCGTTGCTCCCGTGCGTCGTCGGTCATCCGGTCACCCCCGCCGTGCAGCCCTGCTGAGAATCTAGCAGCGAAGCGGCCGCGGCTCAAGGCCGAGCTCCGGCCGGCGCCACCGTGCCGCGCGGCTGAGCGCTTGTGCGCGGCTGGTACAATCGAAGCCTCCGGGCCGGGACGGCCGGGAGACGGACGGCCACCCATGACCCCGCCCCTGCCCGAGAAGTTCCCCAACGTCTTCTGGACGGCCAACGTCACCGAGCTGTTCGAGCGCGCCGCTTACTACTCGATGGCCAGCTTCGTGGTCATCTACCTCGGTCAGCTCGGCTTCGGCGACTACTGGCCGTCGTTCCTGAACTCCACGGTGCTGTGGGGCCTCGTCTACTTTCTCCCGATCCTCTCCGGGACGGTCGCCGACCAGGTGGGGTTCAGGCGTTCGCTGCTGGCGGCGTTCGTCCTGCTCGGGATCGGATACTTCCTGATGGGGTACCCGGTCTGGTTCGGCGGCAGTCACCTGGTCCCGACGATCGAGAAGGAGGTGACCGCGAGCCCGCGCGACGTGCTCGTCATCGTCGCCGCGATCCTGCTGATCGGCGTCGGCGGCTCGATCGTCAAGCCGTGCATCTCGGGCACCGTCCAGAAGACTGCCGGTGCCCGGGCCACGCTCGGGTTCGCGATCTTCTACATGGTGATCAACATCGGCTCGCTGTTCGGGCGCGGCACGGCGTTCGTCGTGCGCAGCGGCTCGAGCGTGGCGACGGTGCTGGCGGTCGTCGGGGTGTGCGCGCTCGGCGCGCTCGGACTTGTCCTCCTCGTCCGCGCGACCACGAAACCGGGCCGTGAGAAGGGGAGCGTCTGGGCGAGCACGGCGGGGTTCACGCTGATCGTGGCGGCCGCCGCGGCCGCGGTGTCGTGGCTGTTCCGGCGCGGAGCCCCGACGCGCACCGCCGCCGATCCGGAGCAGCTCTCGTACATCTTCGCGGTGGCGACCGTGGCGGCGATCGGGGCGTTCCTCGTCGTCGTGTTCTTCTACCGCGACCACGAGTCGAGCGCGCCTGCGGCTGCGCCGGGCAAACCGAGGCGCTCGGTGGGCCGCATCCTGCTCGACATGGTCCTGGTGCTCCGCAGCGGGCGCTTCGCCCTCTTCCTCGCGGTCATGACCGGCTTCTTCTTCCTCTACAACCAGGTCTACAACGTCCTGCCGCTGTACGCGAAGCGGGTGGTCGAGACCAACCCCGCGATGGACCTCTACACCGCCGCCAACCCGCTCGTGATCGTCTGCTTCCAGCTCCTGATCTCGCGCGTGTTCGGCGGCATGCGGCCGATCCGCTCGATGGTCGTGGGGACCGTGATCATCGGCTTCGCCATGCTCATCAACCTGGCGCCGATCTTCCTCCCGGGCGGACCGCGCGTGCCGGTGCTGAGCTGGCTCCCCGCCGCCTCGGTGTTCCTCATCCTGACCGTCGGCCTGATCGCGCTCGGCGAGCTGTTCACCTCGCCGCGGATGTACGAGTACATCGGCGCGCTGGCGCCGAAGGGGCAGGAGGGGCTGTTCCTCGGCTACGCCAACCTGCCGCTCGCCCTCGGGGCGATCCTCGGCGGGCCGGTGGGCGCGTTCATCTTCAACGAGGTCATGGCCAAGGGCGCCACCAAGCGCCCCGACGGGCTGCTCGAGCTCGACCCCGTCCACAACGCGCTCGGCTGGACGATCTTGATGGCAATCGGGCTGGTCTCGGCCGCCTCGCTCTGGCTGTTCAACCGCTGGCTCGAGAAGCAGAGGGCATAGGGGACCGGCGACGGGCGCGGCGGCCTCAGCGCTGCGCCGGCCCGCTCCGGTCCGCGGCGATCGCCCCCGCGGCCGCTTCGCGGAACGCCCGCGAGACCCCGCCGACGCCGAGCTTCACCCCGCCGAACACCCGCGAGACCACGATCGCGCCTTCGATATCGGCGTTGCGGAGGAGTTCGAGCAACACCCTCCCCGGGTGGCCCACCTCGCCGTCGTCCTTGCTGCGCTCGACCACGCCGCCCCGGCCGTCGCGCCCGCGCCGCGCCCAGCAGTGGTGGTTGGCCTTGCGGTGCTCGCCCTTCTGCCGCCTGAGCATCGCGGCCACGTCGGCGTCGGAGGCGGCGGGGAACAGCACGGCGTGAAAGCGCGACCGCTCCACCGTCAGCTTGAACTCGCTCTCGCGCTCAACCCTCATCTCGCCCCCGCGGGGCGCGGCTCGCCCCGGTGTCCATCGTAGCGCCGCCGGGCCGGGAGCAAGAGAAGTGAAGAGTGAAGATTGAAAAGTGAAGAGTGGGGGAGACAGGAGAAGGCAGAAGGTCGACGGAAGACGAGGCCGATGCGTTGAGCCATCTTCCCTCTCACCTCTTCCCGGTTTCCTTTGACTCTTCACTCTTCACTCTCAATTCTTCACTCTCCGTTCAGTCCCTCAGTTCTCCTGCGCGTCCGCGGCGCCAGGGGGTACGATGGGGCGAGATGATCGACGTCACCCCCGGCCTTGCGATCCCCGACGCCGAGCTGTCGTTCGCCGCGTCGCGCAGCGGCGGGCCGGGCGGCCAGAACGTCAACAAGGTCGCCACCAAGGTGACACTTACGTTCGCCGTGGCGTCCTCACCGAGCCTCACCGACGAGCAGCGGGTGCGGATCCTGGCGCGCCTCGCCACGCGCATCAGCAAGGACGGCGTGCTCCGCGTGGTCTCGCAGCGCCACCGCACGCAGGGCGCCAACCGCGCCGCCGCACTCGAGCGCTTCGTCGCGCTGCTCGCCGCCGCCCTCGCCGTAGAACCGGGCCGCGTCCCGACGCGACCGACGCGGGTGTCGAGGCAGCGCCGCGTCAACGAGAAAAAGCTGCGCGCCCGCACCAAGCAGACCCGCCGCCGCGTCGAGCCGGAGGAGTGAGGCCGGGCTCGGGCGCTACCAGCTGCCCGAGGCGCCGCCGCCGCCGAAGCTGCCGCCGCCGCCCGAGAACCCGCCGCCGGAGAACCCACCCCCAGACCCGGAGCGGCCGGAGGAGGCGGCGAACGTGACCAGCCCGGGGTGGGAGGCGAGGAAGTTCTTTCCGAGCGTGGTCTTGCCGAGCAGCAGCTTGGCCAGCGGGAAGCCGAGCAGCCAGACGGGAAGGACGAGCGCCGCCGGTTTGCCCCAGAGGCCGATCGGGAAGGCGGCGTAGAACGGCATCAGGAAGACGTACATGAACCAGCCCATGCACCCCTTCCCGAACAACGCCAGCGTGGAGAACACCCCGATCACGGTGACGAAGATGAGGGTGCCGAGCAGCCGGGCCCCCAGCGGCATCGCCGGAACGGCTTGCGAGCTCACGGGCGGCGGCGCAGGCACCGGCTTCCCCTCGATCGCGCCGATGATGGCGTTGACCCCGCCCGCAATTCCGCCGCCGAAGTCGCCGCGCTGGAACGCGGGGCGGACCACGTTGTCGAGGATGCGCCCGCACTGCGCGTCGGTGAGCTTGGCCTCGAGCCCGTACCCGACCTCGATGCGCATCTTGCGGTCGTCCCTGGCGACGAGGAAGAGCACGCCGTTGTCCACCCCCTTGCGGCCGAGCTTCCAGGTCTGGGCGACCTTCATCGAGGCGTCCTCGATCGGCTCCCCGCCCACGGTGGGGACGGTGAGGACGACGAGCTGATCCCCGGTGGCCTTCTCGAACGCGGCGAGCGTCGCCTCGATCCGCTCCCGCGCCGCGGCCGGAATCATCCCGGCGGTGTCGTTGACGCGGCCGGAGAGGTAAGGAACGTCGAACGCCGAGGCGGCCGTCGCGGCGAGCCACATCGCGACGAGCACGGACCCGGCCCGGCGGCCGGCGGCGCGCACCGCTACTCCTCCTGCATCCGCAGGTTGTCGGGGAGCTCGTCGCGGTCGTCGGCCCGCAGCGCCACGCCGCGGCGGGCGAGCAGCTCGCCGCAGCGCCTGATGCCGCCGGCGAGCGCCTCACCCGGCGTGCCGGCGCGGATCCCGGCGACGATGCCGGCCACGACCCCGTCCCACTCGTGCGGCTGCACGTGAGCGTTGATCCCGACGTCCCCGAGCACCACCACGCGGCGCTCGTACAGCGAGAGGAAGATGAGGATCCCGGTCCGCTCCCTCGTCTTGAACACCTCGTTCTCGAGGAACGCGGCCGCAGCCCGATGGTGGACCTGATGCTCGACCTCGGCGCGACCGACGAGCGCGAGCTTGAGCGGCCGGATGAGCGCCGCGGCTGCGTAGCCGAGCGCCCCGCCGAGAAGCGACGGTAGCAGGATCCAGGGCAGTGACGGCACGCCCCAGAACTCGCCGAAGAAACGCACGGCTGCGGTCACGATCACCGCCGCAAACGCGCCGAGGACCGCGCCCTTCCACGCCGCCGCCTCGTAGTGATGGCTGATGCCAACGGCCACGGGGACGATCTCGCCGGCGCTCCGCTGCTCGGCCTCCCCGACCGCCGCCTCGATCGCCTTCAGGTCGGACGCGGTGAAGAACCGCTCGACGCGCACCGTCACGCTCGCCTCCCTCACGTCGTTGCCGCCGTTGCCTCGTGGCAGCGTAGCACGGGGTCGCGCCCGGCTACTGGTACAGGTGCCGCTTGATCTTCTCCGTCGCGGTCTTGGCGAACTCCTCCTCCATCAGGTGGAACGAGGTCAGGTGCGAGAACGCCGGCAGCTGGGCGTTGACCTCGGCGATCGCGGCGCGGAACGCGTCGCGCACGCGGGTGCGGGTCTCGCTCTCGGACCGGCCTGAGAGCTTGAGCTCCTGCGCGAGCGCGTCGCGGTCGGGCACGATGAGCGCCGTGAGACCCTCGTCGCCCTTGACCACGAGCGACTCGACGACCAGCGGCGAGCGGTCGAGGAGGTGTTCGATCTCCTCCGGATAGATGTTCTCGCCCGATGGCCCGAGGATCATGTTCTTCGAGCGCCCGCGCAGGTACAGGTAGCCGTCGGCGTCGAGCGTGCCGAGGTCGCCGGTGCGCAGCCAGCCGTCGGCGGTGAACAGCTCCGCCGTGGCGTCGTGGTTGTTGAAGTAGCCGCGCGTCACCATCGGCCCGCGCACCTGCACCTCGCCGACGCCGCTGGCGGGATCGGGCGCGGCGATCCGCAGCTCGATCCCCGCGACCGGGTAACCGCAGCTCCCCGCGCGCGTCTCGCCGAGGCCGCAGCCGGCGATCAGCGGCGCGCACTCGGTCATGCCGTAGCCGACGAAGTAGGGGAACCCGCCCTCGCGCATGAAGCGCTCCACGTCGGGGGAGAGCGGCGCACCGCCGAACCCCATCTGGCGCAGGGAGCCCCCGAACGCGGCGAGGAGCTGCTTCACCGCTTTGCGGTGGACGGCGCGGCGGATGCCGGGAAGGCGGGTGAGCTGGCGCGTCACGAAGCGCCCCTCGATCTTCGGGCGGACCTTCTTGCGGTAGATCTTCTCGATGATCAGCGGCACGGCGAACACCATCGTGGGCTTGACCGCGGCGAACGCCTGCTGCAGCACGGTGGGGCTCGGCTTCTGCCGCAGGTAGTGGATCGACACGCCGCCGGACATCGGCCCGAGGAAGCCGCAGCTGCACTCGTAGGTGTGGGCCAGCGGGAGGAGGGAGAGGAAGCGGTCGTCCGGGGAGAGCCGCACGTAGCGGACGGCGGCGACGACGTCGGTGAGGATGTTGGCGTGCGTCAGCATCACGCCCTTGGAGTTGCCGGTGGTGCCGGAGGTGTAGACGATCGCGGCGAGGTCGTCGGGGCTCGGCGGGGCGCCGTGGTGCGTGCCCGGGAGGTGGTGGTCGGCGAGGAACTGGCCGGCGCGCTCGCGCAGGATGTCGGCCTTCGCCCGCAGCTTCGTGACCAGCTCGGGGAGGACGTGGAACTCGAGGGCGTTGAGGTCCTCGAGCAGGAACAGGCGTGCGAGGCGGGGGAACGTCCCCCCGGCCACCTTCTCCAGCAGCGGGGCGGCGACGAACAGCACGCGGGCTTCCGACAGGTTGAGGATGTTGTGGACGTTGGGGGCGGGGAACTCGGGGAGGATCGGGACCGCGACGGCGCCATAGGTGACGGTGGCGAGGTAGACGAGCGCCCAGTGGATCGAGTTTGCCCCGAGGAGGGCCACCCGCTCGCCCTCCTTGACCCCCGCGCGGCGCAACGTGCGGTGGAGGGCGGCGATCCTCTCGCGCGCCTCGCCGTAGGTGATCGACGGTCCGCCGAGCTCGGCGAGGAACGTCCGCGGCGCGTGGCGGTCGAGGCAGAGCCGGATGTACTCGGCGAGGGTTTGCGCAGCCGCGTAGAACGGCTCCGGAACGAGAGGGGATTGCTGGTCGGCCACGGGGACCCCTGCGCGAGATTCTAGCAGCCGGCCCCGGGTGAGGCGGCGCTGGAGTCCGCGGCCTGCGAAGGGCGCCCGATCGGGATTACCATGCAGGTCGGGGGTGGCGATGCGGACGGTCGCGATCGGCCTTGTGGCGCTGGCGCTTGCGCTGCCGGCGGTGTCCGGCACCGCGGCTCCAGCGCGCACCGCCGCCGGGAGCGTGCTCTTCGTCGAACCGGACTCCGCGGCACCGGCGGGCGCGTTGCCCTGCTTCCGCCCGATCACCGACCCGGCCCGCCTCGCGTCGCTCGCCGGCGACCTCGACAACGAGGCCGCGCGCTGGGCGCTCGACCTGTACGCGCGGGCGCGAGCGGTCGCGGCGGCGCGGTACGGCGCCGCGGCGCAACCCGCCGAGTACACGATCGCGATCGTCCCCGACGGCAGCAGCAGCGCGGTCGGGTTCCGTCTCCGCGGCGCGGCGGGGATCGAGGAGCACCCCCGCGCCGCCTACGTCCGCCTCGGCCCCGAGGCGTGGCGGTTCGCCGCCACCCTGCTGCACGAGACCGGCCACGTCGCGCTCGCGATGCTGGCGGGCGGGCGGCTGGTCCCGAGGCGGGAGATCGCCGCAATCCCGCACACGGTCGCGGCGCTCACCGACCGCGGCACGGCGTTCGACGAGGGTTTCGCGACCAGCCTGGAGACGTTGATCGCGTTCGTCTCGGACGCGCCCGAGATCCGCCGCCAGTACGGCCACGCACAACTCCTGTTCGGGCCGGCGGCCGGCATGCGCGCGGAGTACTTCTGGCCGGCCGCCCAGCTGCTGACGTTTGCGCAGCCGCACGCGCGCTACGCGGCGGTGCGCGACGACGCGTTCGCGTTCGCGAGCGCGTACAAGCAAGCGGACTATCTCCGCGTGCAGATCGAACCCGCGCGCGACCTCGCCACCGTGCGCGACGCCGACCAGCTGGTCGCGTCGGAGGGGTTCTGCGCCAGCTTCTTCTTCTCCGTCCTGGCGCGGGGGGAGCGGCCGGTGACCGAGGGCGTCGTCCGCGCGCGCGAGGGGACCGTGCTGGTGGCGCTCGCCGATACGTTCGCGTCCGCTCCGTTCAACGCGGAGGAGCCTCTCCTGCTCGACTTCCTGACGACGTACCGGCGGCTGTACCCGGCCGACTGGGGCGAGGTGCTCGACGTGTTCCTCGACCTGTCGCACGGCGTCTTCGTCGACCCGGGAGCGGCCGAGCTGTGGCGCGCCCAGTACCTGGCCGCGCTCGCCCTCGACCTCGGCCGCCTCGGGCGCGAGCGCGTCGACGCGGCCCGCGCCCGCTGGCACGAGGCCGCGGCCTCCGACCCGAAGGTGCTGTACGCGCGCATCGGGCCACAGCTACGCTGCGAGGTGGCGGGGCGCACGGTGAGGCTGGCGGGGCTCGACAGCGACCGTCCGCTCTCCCTCGACGTGAACACCGCCGAGGAGGGCGTGATCCGCCTCGTCCCCGGGATCACCGAGGCCGAGGTCGGATCGTGGATGGCGCAGCGGGCGCGGCGGCCGTTCTCCTCCGTCGCCGAGTTCCGGGCGCGCTCGGGCCTGACCGTGAGGACGCTCGCGCGGTTGAGCTTCTGATCGGCCCGCCCGCGCTCATCCGAGCGCGCGCAGCAGCGCCTCCAGACGCTTCTTGTCGCCGCCTTCGAACGACGAGAACCGTACCCCCACCCCGCTCGTCCGCTCGCGCTTCTCTTGCGTCTGGCGCACGACCACGGCGAAGCCGCGCACCGGCTCGGCCTCGCCCGGGATCGACAGCTCGAACGCCATCTGGGTACCGACCGGGTACGGGTGGTCGGTCTTCACCAGCATCCCGTGCAGCGAGACGTTTTCGGTCTGGCACAGCGTCTGGCTGGTGCCCCAGGAGAGCTGGACCTTGAGCCGCGAGAGCGCGCGCACGGGAAAGCGCTTGGGGACCGTGATCAAGCCGAGAAGGTCCTGCGCGAGCTCGTCGTCGAGCTCCTCGATCGCGAGCGCCCGGTTGACCCCGCGACCGACGAGCGCCTCCGCCTCGGCCAGCGCAGCGGGCGTGGCGAGCAGCACGACCGCCGACTGGCGGCACGGCGAGTCCTTGCGGCGAACCGCATCCACGAGCTGCTGCACCGGCATGTCCGGCAGCGGGCAGGCCGCGACGATGGCGTCGAACGGCAGGAACGAGATCGACTCCAGCGCCTCCCCTCCGGTCGTCGCGGGCTCCGAAAAGAACCCCTTCCGCTTCAGGATCTTCGCGACCTTCTCGTAGGTCTTCACCTCGAGTCCGACGATCAGCGTGCTGCGCTGCGCAGCGTCCATGGCACCCAGCCTCCCCGTCTCGCGGCGCCGGGGCGCCGCCGGCCGAACGTTCTCACCTTGGTACGCCTCCAGGGTACCGCCAAGCGGGGCCGGTTCCAAGCGCGGCCCGGCGCGTACCGGGCTACAATAGGCCGATGCGAGTCGACGTTCGCCACGCCAACGACGTTGTCATCGTGGACTTCAACGGCGACCTCGTGACCGACGACGGCGAGGAGCTGCTCCGCGACGTGGTATCCGAGCTGGTCGCCGAGGGGTGGACGAAGATCGTGCTCAACCTCGCGCGCGTCGGGCGCCTCGACAGCGGCGGCGTCGGCGAGCTGGTCGCGAGCTGGAAGCTGGCGCACGAGTTCGGGGCGGGGCTCAAGCTGCTGCGCCCCGGCGACCGCGTCCGGCACACCCTGCACCTCTCCCAGATCCTGCCGCTGCTCGAGGTGTTCGAGGACGAGGCCGCCGCCGTCGCGTCGTTCGCCCCCACCTCGTGACCGCTTCCGAAGCAGGAAAAGGGAAAAGGGAAGAGGGCAAAGGGAAGACAAGACAGATCAGCCGCGGCCCTTGAGCCTCTGTCTTCCTTTTCCCCTTTACCCTTTAACCTCTTACCGCCGTCCCGAACCCCGAACCCCGAGCCCCGAACCCCGGTCTTCGCTCAGTCCCAGATTCCGAGCTCGGCCTTGACCTCGTCGGACGCCTCAGTGCGCGGGTCCCACGGCGGGTTCCAGACGAGCTCGACCTCGGACTCGCGCACGCCCGGGAGCGCGGCGGCGATCTGCTTCACCTGCTCGACGATCATCGGCCCCTCGGGGCAGAACGGGGTGGTGAGGGTCATGACGATCCTGACCTTGGCGCCGTCCTCGCTCACCTCGACGGCGCGGATCAGGCCGAGATCCACGATCGAGATGTAGATCTCGGGGTCGACGATCGGCCGCAGCGCCTCGCGCACAGCTTCAGCGGTCAGGTCGCTCATCGGGTGGCCTCCTCCGCCTCGGTGGTCGCCGTGGCGTCCGTCCGTCCCTCGCGCCACGCCGCGAGCGCGTCGACGAGCGTGACCCACGGCAGCATCGCGCACTTGACCCGCACCGCGAACTTCTGCACCCCCTCGAGCGCCTCGAGGTCGCCGAGCTCGACGCCGGCGGGGGCCGGCTCGCCGTGCATCACGGCGCGAAACGCCGCCGCGGTCGCCTCGGCCTCGGCTGCGGTGTGCCCCGGGATCATCTCGGCCATGATCGAGCCGGAGGCGGTGCAGATCGCACAGCCGCGCCCGTCCACCCGGACGCCGGCCACGCGGTCGCCGTCGAGCGCGAGGGAGAGCACGACCTCGTCGCCGCACACCGGGTTGAACCCGTGCGCGGTGGCGTCCACTCGCGGCAGCGGCGCGCGACCGCGCGGCCGGCGGTGGTGGTCCATCACCACCTCGCGGTAGAGGTCGTCGAGCGCCACGTCGGGCCGCTCAACCAAGGTGGCCTCCCGGGTTCCCAGCAGCGAGGCGCAGCTCAAGAAGGAAAAGGGTAGAGGGTAGAGGGAAGAGGGACAACAGGGCCGTGATCGCCACACTCGGCGCGGTCCATCCTCCCGTTGTCGGTCTTCCCTCTGCCGTCTTCCCTCTCACCTTTCTCCGCCTCTCCCTCATGCCAGGCCGAAGTACGTGCGCGCGGCGACCAACCCCTCCACCAGGGCGTCGACATCGTCGCGATCATTGTAGATGGCGAGCGAGGCGCGCGCGGTGGCGGCGACGTCCAGCCGGCGCATCAACGGCTGGGCGCAGTGGTGGCCGGCGCGCACGGCGATGCCGTAGGTGTCGAGCACCTGCGCCAGGTCGTGCGGGTGGATCTCGGGGTCCACGAACGAGACCAGGCCGCCGCGCGAGTCCGCGTCCATCGGCCCATGGAGCTGGAGCCAGCCGAGCGCGCGCAGGCGCTCGAGCGCGTAGCCGACCAGCTCGCGCTCGTGCGCGCGCACCGCCGCCATCCCCAGCTCCTCGAGCAGATCGAGCGCCGGGGGAAACGCCGCCGCGTCGCCGATGTTCGGGGTGCCCGCCTCGAAGCGGTGCGGGATCTCGTTCCAGGAGGCCCAGTCGAGGCGCACCTCGCGGATCATCTCGCCGCCGCCGGCGACCGGCTCCATGCGCTCGAGCAGTTCGGGCTTCGCAACCAGGAACCCGACCCCGGTGGGCCCGTACGTCTTGTGCGCGGAGAAGGCGAGGAAGTCGGCGCCGAGCGCCGTGAAATCGACCGGCATGTGCGGCACCGACTGGGCGCCGTCCACCACCATCACGGCGCCGGCGCGGTGCGCGGCCGCGGCGATCTCGGCGATCGGGTTGATCGTCCCGAGCACGTTCGACATCGCGGTGAGCGCGACGACCCGCGTGCGCCGCGACAGCAGCGACGGCAGCGCCGCCAGGTCGAGGCGGCCGTCGGCCGTGAGCGGAAGGTGGCGCAGGGTCACGTGGCGCTCGCGGGCGAGCATGATCCACGGCACCAGGTTGGAGTGGTGCTCCATCTCCGAAAGCAAGACCTCGTCGCCGTCGCCGAGCGTGGCGCCCCACGACCGCGCCACCAGGTTGATCGCCTCGGTCGCGTTGCGCACGATGACCACGCCGCGCGGATCGGGGGCGTTGACGAAGCGGGCGACGCGGGTGCGGCACTGCTCGTACAGCGCGGTCGCCTCCTCGGCCAGGGTGTGGACGCCACGGTGCACGTTGGCGTTGGAGGTGGTGTAGTACGACGTGAGCGCGTCGAGCACGGCGGTCGGCTTCTGCGTGGTGGCCGCGTTGTCGAGGTAGACGAGGGGCCGGCCGTGCACCCGCCGGGCGAGAATCGGGAAGCGGGCGCGCAGAGCGCGGGGGTCGAAACCGACGGCGGTCGTGGCGGTCGCGGTCATCGCGCTCACTCCGTGTGCAGCCGCGCGGCGACCAGCGCCTGAATGCGCTCGCGGGTGGTCTGCGGCAGTCGGCCGAGCGTCTGGTCGAGGAAGCCATAGACGATCACCCGCGCCGCTTGCATCGGCGCCAGGCCGCGGCTGGCAAGGTAGAACAGCTGCTCCGGATCGATCGGCGAGACGGTGGCGCCGTGCGAGCAGCGCACGTCGTCGGTGAGGATCTCGAGCTCGGGGATCGACTCGGCCCGCGCCTGGCCGGAGAGGAGCAGGTTGC
>JAKAFI010000245.1 GCA_021818005.1 Acidobacteriota bacterium
GCTGCGCAAGGTCGTGGAGCGTCGCACGCTGGAGACGTACCGCTCGGAGACGACGACGCTGTACTCGCCCGAGATCGACGTCGCGGTGCCGGCCGCCGACCTCGCGTTCGGCGCCCCGGTGAACCCCGCCGAGAAGTAGCCATCGGTCACGGCGCCGAGCCGGAGAGCCGGCGGTGCGGGCCTTGATCTCGAGCCGGCGGCAGGCCGTTCCGAGGACGTCCTGGATTGCTTCGTCGCCCGGCTGCGCCGGGCTCCTCGCAATGACGGGGTCGGGGCCATAGCCCGGTTGCGCCGGGTTCTTCGCAATGACGAAAGGGGTAGCGTCGTCGCGAGGCCGCGGCCTACCTTCTCGTCATTGCGAGGCCGCACCGTACCACCCGTCATTGCGAGGCGCCTCCCTCTCCCCGTCATTGCGAGGCCGCGCAGCGGCCGAAGCAATCTCGCAGGCAACCTGAGACCGATTTTGCTCACGAGCGGAGGCTAAACTGCTTTCATGCCAACAGGGCCAACGTGCTGTGCCGTGTATATCCTCACGAACACACGCCGGACCGTGCTTTACACCGGTGTCACCTCGAACCTCCCGGCAAGGCTGACCGAGCACCGGGTCAAGGCCGATCCGAAGGCGTTCACTGCGCGGTACAACGCGGACATCCTCGTCTACTACGAGACGACGCCGAGCATTCTGTCGGCGATTGCCCGCGAGAAGCAGATCAAGGCGGGGTCGCGAGCCAAGAAGGTGGCGTTGATCGAGGCGATGAACCCCGATTGGAAGGACCTGTCGGAGGGATGGTAAGGCCATGGGGTTGGGGACGAGATTGCTTCGTCGCCCGGCGTCGCCGGGCTCCTCGCAATGACGTATCCCCGTTACGCCTAGACCGCTCAGCGGCCGAGCCACGTCGCAGGCTGAGGAAGGACGTACCTAACGTCGTGGCGCTGCAACGACGCGAACACGTCCTTGAGTCGGTTGAGCATTCTTGACCTCCTCGAGGTGCGGGTTCGCAACGAGAGCTAGGTCGGTGAAGGCGCACAGCAGGTCCATGCGCTCGGCGAGCGACAGGGACTGGAACCAGCGCGCTTTGGCCTCCAACGTCTCGTCGCCGCGGTCGTGCGAAACGCTTGGAATCATGGACCTTAGGCTATCGGACGCGAGGCTACCGCACAAGCGGCGCGCGCGTCAGTGCACGTCCTTGGCGGAACGGAAGTCGGAGAGGAAGTGCTGCAACCCGATGTCGGTGAGCGGGTGGTGGAAGAGCTGCTTGAGCACCTTCAAAGGCACGGTGGCGACGTCGGCGCCGGCGAGCGCCCCCTCGACGACGTGCTGCGGGTGGCGCACCGAGGCGACGAGCACCTGCGTCGGGAACTCGTAGGCGTCGTAGATCTGCACGATCTCGCGCACGAGCTGCATCCCGTCCTGGCCGACGTCGTCGATGCGGCCGACGAACGGGCTGACGTAGGTGGCGCCCGCCTTGGCGACGAGCAGCGCCTGCGCCGGCGAGAAGCACAGCGTCAGGTTGGTCGCGATCCCCTCCTCGGAGAAGCGGGAGCAGACCTTGACGCCGTCCTCGGTGATCGGCAGCTTGACGACGACGTTCTCGGCGATGCCGGCGAGCTCGTGCCCCTCGCGCTCCATGCCCTCGGCGTCGGTGGCGATGACCTCGGCGGAGACCGGGCCCGGGACGATGCGGCAGATCTCGGCGACGAGCTCGTGGTAGCTGCGGCCCTCCTTGGCGACGAGGGAGGGGTTCGTGGTGACGCCGTCGAGGATCCCCCACGAGGCGGCCTCGGTGATTTCGGCAACGTTGGCGGTGTCGATGAAGAGCTTCATGTCGTCCCTCCCGTGGTCTAGAACAGCGTCTCCTGCCCGTTTCCATCCCCGGCGCCGTCGGCGTCCTCGCCCTCCTCGCGCTCGGCGAGGCGGGCGACCGCGACGACCTTGTCGTCGGGGCCGATGTCGATGAGCTTGACCCCCTGGGTGGCGCGGCCGATGCGGCGCACCCCCGACGCCGAGGTCCGGATCATCATCCCCTGCGCGGTGACGAGCATGATGTCCTCGTCGCCGCTGACGTGGCGCATGCCGGCGACGCTGCCGGTCCGCGACGTCACCCGCATCAGCATGATCCCCTTGCCGCCGCGCCCCTGCTCGCGGAACTCCGCCACAGGGGTGCGCTTGCCGAAGCCGCGCTCGGCGACGACCAGGATGTCGCCGGCGTCGTCCGCCGGGAACGCCGCCAGCGTCTCGACGAAGTCCTCGCCGCGCACCGAGATGCCGCGCACCCCGGCGGCCACGCGGCCCATCGGGCGCACGTCGGACTCGGGGAAGCGGATCCCCATGCCGTTGTGGGTGCCGAGGAAGACGTGGCTCGCCCCGTCGGTGAGGCGGACGTCGAGCAGGTCGTCGCCCTCCTCGAGGGTGACGGCGATGATCCCGGTCGAGCGCGGGTTGGCGTAGGCGGCGAGCTCGGTCTTCTTGACCTTGCCTTTCCTGGTCGCGAAGAGGAGGAACCGCTCGGCGTCGAACTCCTTGACCGCGACGAGCGCCGCCACCTTCTCGTCCTGCGCCACCGGCAGCAGGTTGACGATCGCCTTGCCGCGCGCGGCCGGGCTCGCCTCGGGGACCTCGTGCACCTTGATCCCGTACACCTTCCCCACCGAGGTGAAGACGAGCAGGAAGTCGTGCGTCGAGGCGACGAACAGGTGCTCGACCGGGTCCTCGTCGCGCACCGCCGCGCCGCGCCGCCCGCGGCCGCCGCGCCGCTGGGCGCGATAGGTCGACACCGGCGCCCGCTTGATGTACCCCGAGCGCGTCACGGTGACGACGACGTCCTCCTCGACGATGAGGTCCTCGATCGAGAACTCGGCCTCCTCGGGGAGCAGCTCGGTGCGCCTGGGGTCCGCGAACCGGCGCTTGGTCTCCTCGAGCTCGCCGACGATGATGTCGAGCACGAGGCGCTCGTCGGCGAGGATCGCCTTCAAGCGCTCGATCAGCGCCATGACGTCCTTGTACTCGGCGACGATCTTGTCGCGCTCGAGGGCGGTGAGGCGCTGCAGCCGCATGTCGAGGATCGCCTGCGCCTGCAGCTCGGAGAGCCCGAAGTTGCCCATCAGGGCGGTCTTCGCCGACGGCGGGTCGGCGGCGGCGCGGATCGTCTTGATGACGGCGTCGAGGTGGTCGAGGGCGATGACGAGCCCTTCGAGGATGTGGGCCCGCTCCTGGGCGCGCGCCAGCTCGTAGCGCGTGCGCCGCGTGACGACTTCCTTGCGGTGCTCGATGAAGTACGCGAGCATCTGCGGCAGCGTCAGCACCCGCGGCTGGTTGTCCACGATGGCGAGGAAGGTGATCCCGAAGCTCGACTGCATCGGGGTCATCTTGAAGAGCTGGTTGAGCACGACCTGCGGCACCGCGTCGCGCTTGAGCTCCACCATGACGCGGATGCCGTCGCGGTCGGACTCGTCGCGCAGGTCGGAGATCCCGTCGATCTCCTTGGCCTGCACCAGCTCGGCGATGCGCTCGACGAGGCGCGCCTTGTTCACCTGGTACGGCAGCTCGCTGATGATGATCGCGACGCGCTCGCCCTTCTTCTGGTGCTCGATGCGGGCGCGCGCCTGCATCTGGATCGAGCCGTGGCCGGTCGCGTACGCCTCGCGGATCCCGGCGATGCCGCGGATGATGCCGCCGGTCGGGAAGTCGGGGCCGGGAAGCAGCTTGATCAGCTCGTCGAGGGTGATGTCGGGTTTGCGGGCGAGCGCCACGCAGGCGTCCACCACCTCGCCGAGGTTGTGCGGCGGGATGTTCGTCGCCATCCCGACCGCGATTCCGGCCGAGCCGTTGACCAGCAGGTTGGGGAACTTGGCCGGCAGCACGACCGGCTCGTTGAGCGAGCCGTCGTAGTTCGGGATCCAGTCGACGGTCTCCTTGCCGAGGTCGTCGCCGAGCATCTCCTCGGTGAGGCGGGCCAGGCGCACCTCGGTGTACCGCATCGCGGCGGCGCTGTCGCCGTCGATCGAGCCGAAGTTCCCCTGCCCGTCCACGAGCATGTGGCGCATCGAGAACGGCTGCGCCATGCGCACCAGCGTGTCGTAGATGGCCGCGTCGCCGTGGGGGTGGTACTTGCCCATGACGTCGCCGACGATGCGCGCCGACTTGCGGTACGGCTTCCCCGCGGTGCAGCCCTGCTCCCACATCCCGTAGAGGATCCGGCGGTGCACCGGCTTCAACCCGTCGCGCACGTCGGGAAGGGCGCGGCCGATGATGACGCTCATGGCGTAGTCGAGGTAGGAGCGCTTGAGCTCCTTCTCGATGGCGACCGGGATCCGTTCCTCCCGGGCAAAGAGCGAATCAGGCATAGGTTCCAGTTCCCTCTCTCTAGACGTCGAGGTTCACGACCTCGAGGGCGTTCTTCTCGATGAACGCGCGCCGCGGCTCGACCGCGTCGCCCATCAGCACGGTGAACAACTCGTCGGCCTCGGCCGCGTCCTCGACGCGGACCTGGAGGAGGCGGCGGCTCTCCGGGTTCATGGTGGTGGCCCAGAGCTGCTCGGCGTTCATCTCGCCGAGGCCCTTGTAGCGCTGGATCGAGAGCCCGTGGCGGGCGCTCTCGTACACCCGGCTGACGAGGTCGTGCGCCGACTCGAACGTCTCCTTGACCGACTCGAGCTCGAGGTGGAACGGCGGCACGTCGAACTCCTTGAGGTGCTTGTGGAGGTCGAGGAGCTGCGTGTACTCGTAGGTGCGGACCAGGTCGTAGCCGAGCTCGACCACGCGGCGGCGGCCGTTCTTGTTGTGGGTGACGCGCACCAGCAGGCCGCCGTGCTCCTCGTCGGCCGCGGTCGCCGCGTCGCCGAACTCCTCGGCGCGCAGCTCCTCGGCGAACCCTTCCATGAGCTTGGCGTCGGCGAGCTGCTCGCGGTGCGCGACGCCGAGGC
>JAKAFI010000246.1 GCA_021818005.1 Acidobacteriota bacterium
TCCCATTCCGAACACGGAAGTTAAGCCTCTCTGGGCCGATGGTACTTGGCGGGTAACTGTCTGGGAGAGTAGGTCGCCGCCGGGAAGTATGAGAGCCCTGCAGGAAACTGCAGGGCTCTCGCTTTATTTGCCGTCGGCGCGGCGGTGCGCGTTCAGCCCTTGAGCAGCGTCTCGCCGCGGGCGTCGGCGGCGAGCAGCGCGGTCGCGGCCTCCGCGTCCACGGCGCGCGAGAAGAAGAACCCCTGACCGTAGCGGCAGTGCAGCGCCAGCAGCAGCTCGCGCTGGCGGCCGCGCTCGATCCCCTCAGCGACCACGTCCTTGCCAAGATTGTTGCCGAGCGTGACGATCGTGCGGATGATCTCCCAGGAGTCCTCGTCGCTGTCCATGCGCGACACGAACGAGCTATCCACCTTGAGGGTGTCGATCTCGAACCGGCGCAGGTACGAGAGCGAGGAGTAGCCGGTGCCGAAGTCGTCGATCGAGAGCTTGACGTCGAGCGCGCGCAGCTGCGCCAGCATGTCGGCGGCGTAGCGGGCGTGCTCCATGATCACGCTCTCGGTGATCTCGAGCTTGAGCGAGCGACCGTAGACGCCGTAGTTGCGCAGCGTGCGGTCCACCTCCACGATCATGTCGGGGCGCATGAACTGGACCCCGGAGACGTTGACCGCGACGGTCAGCGGGGTGCTGCGGCGGAACTGCGCGGTCCAGGTCCGCAGCTGCTTGCACACCTCGCGCAGCACGCTGCGGTCGATCGAGATGACCAGCCCGGTCTCCTCGGCGACGGGGAGGAACGTACCGGGGAGGAGGAGCTCGCCGTCGGGATGCTGCCAGCGCACCAGCGCCTCGAAGCCGGAGATCCGCCCGCTGTCGAGCTCCACGATCGGCTGGTAGTGGACGCGGAACTCCTCCCGCTGGATGGCGCGGCGAAGGTCGTTCTCGAGCTTGAGCAGCGACACCGCGCGGGCGTGCATCCCGGCGTCGAACACCACGTAGCTGCCCTTGCCGAGCGCCTTGGCGCGGAACATGGCGGTGTCCGCGTCGCGCAGCAGGTCCTCGGCGCGGTCGTAGTTACCCTCGCCGATCGCGATGCCGATGCTGGTGCTGGTGAACACCTCGTTCCCCTCGACCTCGAACGGGGCCGCGAGCTCGTCCTGAATGCGCTTGGCGGCGCGCACGGCGTCGTTGACGTCCGCAATACCGTCGAGGAAGACGGCGAACTCGTCGCCGCCGACGTGCGCGGTGATGGCGTGGGCGTCTCCCGCTGCAGGGGCATCGGGCAGGCAGCGGCGCAGCCGCTCGGCGACGAGGCGCAGCATCTGGTCACCGACGCCGTGGCCGAGCGAGTAGTTGATGTTCTTGAACCGGTCGAGGTCGAGGAAGAGGAGGGCCGAACTGCGGCGCTCGCCTTGCTCCCGCCCGAGCACGGCGGCGATCCGCTCCATCAGGCTGCTGCGGCTGAGCAGGCCGGTCAGAGGGTCGAGGCCGCGCGTCTCGGTGATGTCGGTGTGGGTGCCGGTCACACGGATCGCGGCGCCGGCGCCGTCGCGCACCGCCACCGCGTGGCACAGGGCGTACGCCCAGCTCCCGTTGCTGCGCTGGATGCGGTGGCACGCCTCGACGGCCGCCGACCGGCCCTCGAGGAGCGAGCCGATCGCGCTCTTGAGCGCGTCGAGGTCCTCCGGGTGGACGCGTTTGAACCATTCGTCGGGCGAGACGCCGATGTCCTTCGCCCGGTAGCCGAACTGGGTCTTCCACTCCGGGGCGAAGCGGATCTCGCCCGACCCGAGGTCCCACTCCCACCAGGCACCCGCCGCGGCCGCCGGCGAGCGTTGGGCGCCCGCGGGTCCGGCCGGGCCGGGGCCGCTCGCCCATTCGGACTCGGGGCCGGTGGCCGCCTTGGCCGCCGGAACGATCGGCGCGACGGGCCCAGGACCCGCGTCGCACGTCCGGGGCGCCCGGCCCATCAAGCGGCGCAGCCAGCTGCCCGCAGGCGGCGTCGCCCGCACCGGCCCGGGGTCGCGGCGCTCTCGTGCTCGCAGCTCGGCCGCAGACGCAGCCGCCGCCTCCAGGCTTGCCACCCGGTCTGCGAGGCGCTGCCGCTCCGCCTCCACCTCGGCGTGAGCGGCCCGCTCGGCTGCCAGCCGCTCGGCCGCGGCGAGGCGAAGCGCCAGCGCGTCCTGCTTGAGCGGCCAGATCATGGCGTCGTCGGCGCCGGCCGGGAGCTCGCGCCCGCGGCGCCCGTGGCCGCCCGTCACGACCATCACGACGCACGACTCGCCGCCTGGGAGCTCACGGATACGCCGGATGAGCCCGTCGAGCCCCGATCCCGCCGGCCCTTCGCCGAGCACGACCAGCGGGTGGCGCTCGGTCTGGTACGCCGTCCATGCGGTCTCGACGTCCTCGCACACGGTCACGGGATGGCCCGCGGCCGCCAGCGCCGCCGCCAGGGCCCCGCGCGCACGGAGGCCAGCCTCGAGCACGAGCGCCGGCCGCGCGGTTGACTGGGAATCGGTCACGTCGATTCTCGCCCTCCGATGATAACGCACGCCCGCCGGCACCGGCAGCCCGTACCTCGACACGACCGGCCGGAGGTGCGACGGGGCGCGCGTCTAGCGGCGATGCCCCTCGGCGTGAGGCGCGCCGTGCTCGGCGGCGAGCCTCTCGATCAGGGCGACCGGAACCTCGCCCGCCGCGGTGACTACGGGACCGTGGAGGCGGACATCGACGCCGCGTAGGGCGCCGACGAGTTCGGGCTCCGAGGCCTCGAAGTGCAGCCGCGCCGCGGCGATCGCCCCCTTGATGGTGTCGCGCAGCAGTTCGGCGTTCTCCGGGGTGTCGGCGATGGCGGCGCCGGAGAACTTCAGCGCTTCCCCGAGCGTCGCCTGCGCCACGACCCGGCGCACGGTGCCGGAGGCGAACACGGCGCCGCGCACGGCCTCGGCACCCTCACCGTGGACGTGCTCGGCGGCGTCGCGGGCGTGCGCCGCCGCGGCGGCCGGCACCGTCGCGACCAGCCAGAACGGGGCGTCGAGATCGAGACGGCCGGCGCCGACCTCGCTGGCGGCGAGCTCGGGGAGCGCGTGCGGCGCGGCCAGCGCCAGGGCGACGGCCGCCTCGTTGCCCACGACCACCAGCTCGGGCGACGGCAGCGCGACGACCGCGGGGCCGCCGCTGTCGTGATCGGACGCGAGCCGGTACGCCGGCGAGCCGGCGATCGTGAACGGCTGCGCCCCGCGCTTGGCCAGCGCCGCCCCGAGGGCGGCGGTGTCATAACGCCCGGCGAAGAGCGCGACCCCGCCGGTGCGTTCACCGTCGGGGACCGCGGCGATGACCGCGACGTCGACGTCGCGCAGCGGGTCGAGGCCGGCGTCGTCGAAGAACCGGCGCCCGTCGCAGTCGGTCACGTGCAGGGCGTGCTGGCGCAGGAGCCAGGCGTGCACGACCGGGTGCGCGCGCAGCGCGGCGCCGTCGATCGCGACGACCGCGGAGGCGGTCGCCGGGACCCGGCGCACCAACTCCGCCGCGGTCGGTGGGGCCGCGAGTGCGGCGGGAGCGGCCAGCGCGACCAGGATCGATGCCAGGGGAAGCGTTCTCATGCGAGCCTCCTAGAAGTTCTTGCGGTTGAAGGCGAGCACCGCGGCGGCGAGGCAGACGGCGCCGAACGCCGCCGTGCTGGCCAGCGGCAGCACGGCCGGGGTGCCCTTGCCGAGCACGTACGCGGTGAGGTCGCGGCCGATCTCGGCGGTCTTTGGGAGAACCCAGTACAGCGCGTTGACCACGCCGGCGGCGAGACGGGAGTCCATCGCGGCGGCGAGCCGGTCGTGGGCAACGAGCGGGACCGAGATCAGGTAGAGCGCGTACGGCAGCATGATCGAGAGCGGTGTCGACGAGGTCACGACCCCGATCAGGTACATGAAGCCGAGGTACGCGAGGAACACGACCAGGATCAGAGCGCTCGCCGCGAGGAAGCGGGGGTTCCAGACGCCGGTCTTGGCCGAGACGATCACGAACACCCCGCCGCAGAGCACGAGCAGGTTGGCCGAGACCAGCGTCACGGCGCCGAGGAAGCGGCCGAGCAGGAGGTGGGTGCGGCCGATCGGACGCGTCACGTACAGGTCCACGGTCCCGCGGCGCTGCAGGTTCGGCACCTGCGAGCCGGTGGCGAACACGGCGAGGAAGACCCCGAGCACGTACAGCATCCCGGCGAACACCGACTCTCCGGCCGCCACCACGGAGGTGATCGCCGGCCCCTTCGCCGGCAGCTCGAACGCCTTGCCGAACAACGTGCCCGCCGCGAGCGCCCCGTCCACGACGTCGAGGTTGAGCGCGAACGTGAGGACAAGCAGGAAGAGCGCCGAGACGGCGAGGAACCCGAGCAACGTGTAGCGGGCCAGAGCCTCGCGCCAGGTGTCCACGACCAGGGCCCAGGTCTTCACCGGCTGTCTCCGGGGTCGTGGTCCGTGGTCCGTGGCCCGTGGTCCGTGGTCAGTGGGTCGTGGTCCGTGGTTCGTGGTCCGTGGTCCGAAAGCGCGGTGCGCTCCTCGGACTCGACGACCTCGATGAAGACGTCCTCGAGTGCCGCCCGCAACGGACTCACTTCGGCGATCAGAAGGCGATCGGCGCGGAGGCGGTCCACCAGACGGTTGAGCGCCGCCAGGTCGGCGACTGCGACCTCGAAGCTGCCGTTGCCGGCGACGACGCTGACGCCCTCCCCGGCCAGGAGCTCCGGCGCGGCGGCCTGGCCATCGCCGAGGCGGACGCGGTAACGCATCGCCGGCGTCGTGAGGTCGTTCACGGTCCCCTGGCGCACCACGCGGCCCTGATGCAGGATCGCCACCCGATCGCAGGTGCGCTCCACCTCGGAG
>JAKAFI010000247.1 GCA_021818005.1 Acidobacteriota bacterium
GACGCCGCGGCCCTCGTCGCACACCTGCTTGGCCGCGCGCGAGGAGATGTCGCGCGGGGCGAGGTTGCCGTAGCTCGGGTACTTGCGCTCCAGGTAATAGTCGCGGTCGCCCTCGGGGATCTCCCAGGGCTTGCGCGTGTCGCCGGCCTTCTTCGGCACCCACACGCGGCCGTCGTTGCGCAGCGACTCGCTCATCAGCGTGAGCTTGCTCTGGTGCTCGCCCGCGACCGGGATGCAAGTGGGGTGGATCTGCGTGTAGCACGGGTTGGCGAAGAACGCGCCCTTGCGGTGCGCGCGCCAGATCGCCGTGCCGTTGCACCCCTTGGCGTTGGTCGACAGGTAGAAGACGTTGCCGTAGCCGCCGGTCGCGAGCAGCACCGTGTCGGCCGCGTGCGAGCTGACCTTCCCGGTGACCATGTCGCGCACCACGATCCCCTTGGCGTGGCCGTCGATCACGACCAGCTCGAGCATCTCGTGGCGCGGGTACATCTTCACGGAGCCGAGCGCGACCTCGCGGCTGAGCGCCGCGTAGGCGCCGAGCAGGAGCTGCTGCCCCGTCTGGCCGCGGGCGTAGAACGTGCGCGACACCTGCGCCCCGCCGAACGAGCGGTTCGCCAGGTAGCCGCTGTACTCGCGCGCGAACGGCACCCCGAGCGCGACGCACTGGTCGATGATCGCGTTGCTGACCTCGGCGAGGCGGTAGACGTTGGCCTCGCGCGAGCGGAAGTCGCCGCCCTTGACCGTGTCGTAGAACAGGCGGAAGACGCTGTCGCCGTCGTTCTGGTAGTTCTTCGCCGCGTTGATGCCGCCCTGCGCCGCGATCGAGTGGGCGCGGCGCGCGCTGTCCTGGTAGCAGAACGCCTCGACCTCGTAGCCGAGCTGGCCGAGGCTGGCGGCCGCGGCGCCGCCGGCGAGGCCCGTCCCCACCACGATGATGCGGTACTTGCGCTTGTTGGACGGGTTCACCAGCTTCATGTCGAAGCGGTGCTTCTCCCACTTCTTCTCGATGGGGCCCGATGGGATCCTGGCGTCGAGTGTCATGTGCCCTCTCCCTAGCGGATGATGCCGAGCAGGACCGCGACGGGCACGGAGGCGAACCCGACGGCGATGATCACCGCCAGCCCCGTCGCCACGATCTTCCGCAAGCTGTTGTACTTCGGGTGGTTGGCACCGAGCGTCTGCAGCATCGACCACGCCCCGTGCCAGAGGTGGTAGACGAGCACGAGCATCGCCGCGATGTAGACGCCCGCGATCAGCGGCACCTGGAAGCCCTGCACCACGTTCGCGTAGACGTCGGTCGCGCTGCGGCCCGGCCCCACCTTGAGGAACGTGAACATCAGCAGGTGGTAGACGATGTAGAGGAAGATCAGCGGGCCGCTGATGATCATCGTGCGGGCGGCGTAGGAGGTCTCGATGTTCTTCTTGACCACGTAGCCGACCGGCCGCGCCCGCCAGTCCGCCAGCGTCACCTGCAGCGCCGCGAGCAGATGCAGCAGCAGTGCGACGATCATGACCGCGCGCACGCCGAGCAGGATCTCCTCCCCGCCGTTGTGGAGGAAGTGAGCGTACGTGTTGATCTTCTCGGGTCCGAAGAAGATCTGCAGGTTCCCGACCATGTGGCCGATGAGCCAGAGAAACATCATCGCCCCGGTCACCGCCATCACGATCTTCTTACCCACTGTCGTCCGGTAGAAGGCCAGCCAACCTTGCATTCGAGGGTCCCCCAATGCGTGAAGTTGCGTCGCGGGCCGGTGCCACGGCTCGGAGCGAGAAGCCGGGGTCAGTATAGGCATCGTGCGCGCAAGCGCAAGCCCCCGAAACCCCGCCGCCGTTGCGAAAACCCAGCGCCCAGGCTCGCCGTTGCGAACATGTCGGCAGGACGCCATCGCGACCGCGACTCGCCGGGCGGAGCGCCCAGCGCTGACGGCCGCGCCGCTCCCGCCTGGCTCGTCCTCCGCCCCTCCGCCCCTTCGCCCCTCTGCCCCCTACACCGCGTCCACCAGGCTCGTCCATAGGCGACCCAGCCACTCGTGGATCGCGGTGGTCGAGCGCTCGAGCGCGAACACCGATGGCACCAGGCCGTCCCAGCCGCGGGCTGCGCCGCCGAGCGCCACCCGCGCGGGGGCCGCGATCGCGTCGAGGCCGGCGTGCGCCGCGAGCTGCATCGCGCGCGGCATGTGCTCCGCCGAGGTCACGATCACGACCTTCTTCGTGCCTGCGAGCGCCCGCAACGCCGCGATCTCGTCGGCCGTGTCGCGAGGCGTGTCGAACCGCACGATCCGCGAGGCATCGACGCCGAGCGACTCGGCCGCCCGGGCCATCACCTCCGCGGTCGACGGCTCGCCCGGCTCGCCCCGCCCGGACACCGCCAGCCGGCTCCCGGGCGCCAGCCGCAGCACGCGGACGCCCTCGACCAGCCGCTCGAGGCCAGCCACCTGCAGCCAGCCCGTCGGCGGCCGGCCCGGGAGCGGCTCGTACCCATCTCCGAGCACCGCCACGACGCTCACACCCTCGAGCGGGCCCGATGGCACCAACGGCTGGTACCGGTACTCGAGCGGCGCGCTCAGCGCACCGGCGACGACGCCCATGCTGAACACGACGAGTGCCACCACCCCTGCCAACACCACCGCAAACCCCAGCCCGCGCCGCCGGGCGCGCCCGAGCAGCAACCCGGCCAGGAGCAGGACCAGCGACGCCCCCAGCGGCGTCAGGAACCACTCGATCACCTTCTTGACCTCATAGCCCATCGCTCCCCCGCTCGCCGACGGCGTTCGTTATCATCGTACGTCACCCAGGCGCACGGCTTGACGCCCGCCCTCGCAACCATGACGTGTCCAGTACACAAGCGTGGGCTGCCAGAGGCTGCTCGAGGCGCACGGCTTGGTGGTCAGCATGAGCCGGAGGTGTAACTGCTGGGACAACGCGGTCGTCGAGAGCTTCTTTGCTACGTCGAAGGTGGAGCTCGGCGGCCGTCTCCCCTCACGGGCCCTGGCGCACGACGCACTCTTCGAGTACATCGGAATCTTCTGCAACCGGGCAAGAACGTATGGTTCGATCGGCTTCATCAGCCCGGCCGAAGCCGAAGCAAGGTTCGAGAACGAGGCCGCGGCACGGCAAGACGAGCTATCCTTACTTTCTACACGATCGAGGCGGGTGAAGAAACATTCGCGAGCGGTGGGCGTGGGTGGAACCCGCGGTGTGGACGGAGCGCATGCCGGAGGCCCTGGAGGTAGGGGCCAAAGGAGGCAGGTGGTTCAGCCCGATTGACAAGGTGGGAGGCCCTACTACCAACACACAGGCCGGTTTGGGTCACCACCGCCACCACGGGTTGGCGTGCCGCCAAGCGACGCAGGCGGCCAGCCGACGTCAGCACCGGTAGTACTCCCGGTACCAGGCGACGAAGCGGCGGATCCCCTCCTCGATCGGCGTCGAGGGCGCGAAGCCAACGGCCTGGGTCAGGCTCTCGACGTCGGCGTAGGTCGCCGGGACGTCGCCCGGCTGCATCGGGAGGAGGTTCTTGGTCGCGGTGCGGCCGAGCGCGGCTTCGAGTAGCTCGATCATGCGCAGCAGCGGCACCGCCTGGTGGTTGCCGATGTTGTACAGGCGGTACGGGGCGCTGCTGCTCGCCGGATTGGGGTCGTCGCCGCGCCACGCCGGGTCGGGCGCCGACGGGCGGTCGATGACGCGCGCGACGCCCTCGACGATGTCGTCGACGTAGGTGAAGTCGCGCTCGTGGTGGCCGCGGTTGAAGACGTCGATCGGGCGCCCCTCGAGGATCGCCTTGGTGAAGATGAACAGCGACATGTCCGGCCGCCCCCACGGACCGTACACGGTGAAGAAGCGCAGCCCCGTGCACGGGATCGCGTAGAGGTGGGCGTAGGCGTGCGCCATCAGCTCGTTGGCCTTCTTGGTCGCGGCGTACAGCGACGCCGGGTGATCGACGGGATCCTGCACCGAGAACGGAAGCCTGGTGTTGAGGCCGTACACGGAGCTGGAGGACGCAAAGACGAGGTGTCCCACCCCGGTGTGCCGGCACCCCTCGAGCACGTTGAGGAAGCCGACGACGTTGCTGTCGGCGTAGGCGTGCGGGTTGGTGAGCGAGTAGCGCACGCCGGCCTGGGCCGCGAGGTTGACAACGCCGGCGAAGCGCTCGCGGGCGAACATGGCGGCCATCCCGTCGCGGTCGGCGAGGTCGAGGCGGACGAAGGTGAAACCCGGGCGGCCCTCGAGCAGGGCGAGGCGCGCGCGCTTGAGGTCGGGGTCGTAGTAGTCGTTGAGGTTGTCGAGGCCGACGACGGCGCGGCCCTCATCGAGCAGCCGCCGGCACAGGTGGAAGCCGATGAAGCCGGCGGCGCCGGTGACGAGGATGGACGCGGCAGGCAGGGTCTGGCTCATGGTCGGGCTCTCCGGGCGCCACCAGATTCGCGAGCCGGGCGGTGACCGCGCCTCCGTTTGGCGCCGTGCTGACGCGAACCGCAACGCGAACCGGCCCCTGTCGCGGCCGGCACCGTGGTCGGCCCCAACGTCTGGAGGAACTCGGCGCATGCGGCGACGATGCGGCCGCTGGCGCGGCCGTCGCCGTACGGGTTGATGGCGCGCGCCATCGCGTCGTACGCGGCGCGGTCGGTCAGCAGCCGGCTCGTCTCCTCGACGATGGCGCGCCGGTCGGTGCCGACGAGCTTGACGGTGCCCGCGGTCACCGCCTCCGGGCGCTCGGTGGTGTCGCGCATGACGAGCACCGGCTTGCCCAGGCTCGGCGCCTCCTCCTGCACGCCGCCGGAGTCGGAGAGGATCACGGTGGCGCGGCTCATCATCGCGACGAACGGGAGGTAGCCGAGCGGC
>JAKAFI010000248.1 GCA_021818005.1 Acidobacteriota bacterium
TGCGAGCACGACACCGTTCCTGCCTGCAGGTCGCCTGTCTCGTACACCCGCCGCGCCGCCTCACCCGACACCAGCGGGTACAGCTCCTCGATCCCGCCTTGCCGCGCCTCGATCTCGGCCACCCGGCGCGCGGGGTCGTTCATCCAGATGCGGTGCGCAAAGCCAACCGAGCGCATCACGACGTCGGTGTCGAGCTCCGTCGCCGTCAGCAGCGCCTGCTTCAGGTCGGGGTGGATCGGGCACTCGTCGGTCAGCATCAGGCGTGTCCCCACGATCGCCCCGGCGGCGCCGAGGCTCAGCACCGCGAGGAGCGTGCGGCCGTCGACGACGCCGCCACCGCCGATCACCGGGACCTTGACCGCGTCCACCGTCGACGGCACGAGCACGAGAGTCGTCACGTTCAGGTTGCCGGTGGCGCCTCCGTTCTCGTAGCCGACGACGGTGACCGCGTCGGCCCCCATCTTCTCGGCCTTCTGCGCGTAGCGCACCCCGACGCACTTGTGCATCCAGGTCATGCCGTGCTGCTTGATGCGCGTCACCAGCTCCTCAGGGGGCGTGAACCCCGACGTCTCGACGAGGCGCACGCCCTCCTCCGCCATGATGTCGAGGTAGCGGGCGTTGTCGAGCTTCTTCATCGCCGGGAACAGGTTGATGTTCACCGCGAACGGCCTGTCGGTGGTGTCCTTGACCGTCCTGAGGTCGTTGCGAAAAGACTCCTCGTCTCGATAGATCGCCGACGCGATGACACCGAGCGCCCCGGCGCCCGAGATCGCCGCCACGAACGGCGCCGTCGACAGGTCCATCATCGTGCCCCCCACAATGGGAAGCTCGATCCCCAGCAACTCGGTCAACCTTTTCCTAACCACGCATCCCTCCCCTGCGGCGGCCGTCGCATCCTGGTCGGGGACGTTAGGTCCCAGCTCGACACGCCCAATAATGGCCGCGTCAGGGTGGGAGCTGGCTCGCTCCCGCCTTACTGCTTGACCAGCTCGACGCGGCGGTTCTTGGCGCGCCCCTCCTCGGTCGCGTTCGTCGCGACCGGCGCGAACGGGCCGTTGCCGAACGAACGCAGGCGCGCCGGCGCGATCCCGTGACCGGTGACCAGCGCCTGGATCACGGCCTGGGCGCGGTCCTGCGACAACCGCAGGTTGCTCTCGACGCCGCCGGTGCCGTCGGTGTGCCCGACGACGTACAGCTTGAGCCCGGGATCGCCCTGCAGCAGCTTCGCGATCTCGCCGATCGCCTGCGCCGACTCGGGCTTGATCTCGGACTTGTTGGTGTCGAAGTAGATGCCGTACACCGCCGCGTGTCCCGTCGTGCTCAGATCGTTCGCGAACGCCGCCGCGTCGGCCTCGATCGCCTGCGTCATCGCGGCGCGCTCCACGATCGTGAGGCCGTACTTGCCGGTGAACTCGGCCGAGAGGGCAACCCAGACGTCCTTCCCCCCGGCGTTGAGACGGAACGTCTCGCGGTTCTTGTCGGCGTACAGGCTCCGGCCCCCGACCTTCGCGACGGCGGCCTCGAAGTTACGCAGGATCTGCAGCTCGCTCGGTTTGCTCGTCGCGCTCGCCTGCGGGTAGTAGGAGATCGTCCACAGCCGGCCCTCGACCCGCTCCTTCTGGCCCTTGCCGACGATGAACTCGTACGCATCGAACTCCTGTGTCTTGCAGTGGTGGATCCAGTACGTCGGCATGCGGGTGAACAGCGGATGGTCCTTGCACCCCGTCGCGTCCTTCTGCAGCGGCGGCGCGGCGTGGGCGGAGAGGGCGAGCAGGATCGCGGCGAGCGCGGCGGTGGCTTTCATCGTTCGTCTCCTTGCTGGCGCGGCCGGCGCCTTCGTGCGCGGATCGGGCGTTCGCGACGAGGGCGCCACCGGCACCGTTCGTGGTCCGTGAAGCAACATTTTGATGGGATGGACTGCGCTCATCTCAATTCAGTGTAGGGCCGCCCGCTCCGCTGTCAAGGCCCGGGGCCCGCCGGCCGCCGGGGCGCTGTACGATGGTTACCCGGCTGCTCGCGGGGTACGACCCGCTGGATCGGAGATGCGCATGGCAGAGCTGTTCGACCTGACGGCCCTGTGCCGCTTCCTCGCCGGCGTCGAGCCGGCGTTCGCGGACCCCGCGCGCGTCACCCTGCAGCCGCTTTCGGGCGGCGTGTCGAACCTCACCGCGCTGCTGCGCTCGGGGGAGCGGACGCTGGTGGTGCGGCGCGCGCCGCCCGGCAAGAAGGCCGCGACCGCGCACGACATGGTCCGCGAGGCGCGCGTGCTCGCGGCGGTCCGTCCCCACTTTCCCCTGGCGCCGCGGGTGATCGCGGTGGGCGAGGACGCGAGCGTCCTCGGGACCCAGTTCTTCGTGATGGAGTTCCTGAATGGCCGGTCGATCGGCCGCGACCTGCCGGAGCCGGTCTCCCCGGCGCAGGCGCGGACGCTGTGCGAGCGGCTGGTCGACCTGCACGCCGACCTCCACGGCCTCGACCTCGAGACGACCGGCCTCGGGAGCCTCGGTAAGGCGCAAGGGTACGTGCGGCGCCAGATCGACGGCTGGGCCGAGCGCTACCACGCGGCGCGCACCGAAGACGTCCCTCGCTGCGAGCGGATCGTCGCCTGGCTGCAGGAGCACATGCCGGCCGAGTCCGGGGCGTGCCTGGTCCACAACGACTTCAAGTTCGACAACGTGCTTGTCGCTCCCGACGACGTCACGCGCATCGTCGGCGTTCTCGACTGGGAGATGGCGACGGTCGGCGACCCGCTGATGGACCTCGGCGCCTCGCTCGCGTACTGGGTCGAGCGCGACGATCCCACGCCGCTGCGGGCAATCCGCACGCAGCCGACCACGGTGCCGGGGATGATGACCCGCGACGAGGTCGTCGCGCGTTACGCCGCGCGCGCCGGCCGGGAGATCGGCGACTTCACCTACTACTACGTCTACGGCCTCCTGCGCCTGGCGGCGATCGCGCAGCAGATCTACGCCCGGTTCAAGCTCGGGCAGACGACCGACCGGCGCGTCGCGGGCTTCGGCCAGGCCGTGACGGTCCTCGCGGACCAGGCGGGGCGCGTGATCCGCGACTGGGAGGGTGTGCGTTCGCGGCCGTCCCGCCTAGCCGCGTTGGCGACCGAGCGGGCGTTCCGCCTCGACGGGAAAGTGGCGGTGATCACCGGCGCGAGCCGCGGGATCGGCGCGGCGGTGGCGCGGCTGTTCGCCAACCAGGGCGCGCGCGTCGTGGTCAGCTCGCGCAAGCTCGAGGCGTGCGAGGCGGTCGCCCGCGCTCTCCGTGCGGAGGGCCTCCAGGCCGCCGCCAGGGCGTGCCACGTCGGCGATGCCGACCAGCGCCGGGCGCTCGTCGACGGCGTCCTCGAGGAGTTCGGGCGCATCGACGTCCTCGTCAACAACGCCGCGGCCAACCCGTACTTCGGCCACATCCTGGACACGCCGGAGGCGGCGCTCGCCAAGACCGTCGAGGTCAACCTCGCCGGCACCTTCCACCTCGGCCAGCTCGCCGGACGGGCGATGCGTGAGGCCGGCGGCGGCGTCATCATCAACACCGCCTCGGTGAACGGCGTCGAGCCGGCGGCGCTGCAGGGGATCTACTCGGTGACCAAGGCCGCGATCATCTCCATGACGCGCGCGTTCGCCAAGGAGTGCGCCCCGTTCGGGATCCGGGTCAACGCGGTCCTGCCCGGCCTCACCGACACCGCGTTCGCGTCCGCCCTGGTCAAGGACGAGACGCTGCTCAAGTCGATCCTGCCGCTGATCCCGCTCGGGCGGGTGGCGGACCCCGCCGAGATCGCCCCCGCGTTCCTCTATCTCGCGAGCGATGCGGCCGCGTACGTCACCGGCGCCTGCCTGACCGTCGACGGCGGCATGCTGGCCTGAACTGGAAGGAGTCGAGCGATGGAGTTCGCCCCGAGCGATCGCGTCGTCGAGCTACGCCGTCTGGCGCGCGAGTTCTGCGCCCGGGAGGTGGAGCCGCAGGAGCGGCTGCTGCTGGCCCAGGGCTGGGGCGGCCTCGAGGAGCGGATGGCCCCGGTGCGGGAGCGCGCCAAGGCGACCGGGCTGTTCGCCCCCCACATGCCGGCCGAGCACGGCGGGGCCGGGCTGACCCTGCTCGAGCAGGCGCAGCTCTCCGAGGTGCTCGGCATGCACCCGCTCGGGCACTACGCGTTCAACTTCGCCGCGCCCGACGTGGGCAACATGGAGCTGCTACACGCCTGGGGGACGCCCGCGCAGAAACAGCGGTGGCTCGCGCCTCTGGTCCGCGGGGAGATCCGCAGCACGTTCCTGATGACCGAGCCGGAGCACGCCGGCTCCAACCCGGTGTGGATGAGCACGACGGCCGAGCGCCGCGGCGGCGAGTGGGTGCTGCGCGGCCACAAGTGGTTCGCGACCGCGGCCGACGGCGCCGCGCTCGCCGTCGTCATGGCCGTGACCGACCCGGACAACCCCAACCCATACCAGCGCGCGAGCATGTTCCTCGTCCCCACCGACAGCGAGGGCTACGAGCTCGTCCGCAACGTGCCGGTGATGGGGCACGCGGGGCGGGGCTGGCTGAGCCACGGCGAGCTGATGCTGCACGGCGTCCGCGTCCCCGGGGATGCGGTGCTCGGCCCGCTCGGCGGCGGCTTCAAGCTGGCGCAGTCGCGCCTGGGCCCGGGGAGGATCCATCACGTCAGCCGCTGGATCGGCGTCTGCCGGCGGGCGCTCGACCTGATGTGTCGCCACGCCGCCGGGCGCGAGCTCGCGCCGGGGAAGCCGTTGGCGCTGCAGCCGACCGTGCAGGAGTGGATCGCGGAGTCGCTGGCCGAGATCGAGGGCGCGCGCCTGCTGGTGCTG
>JAKAFI010000249.1 GCA_021818005.1 Acidobacteriota bacterium
CCGCCGCGGGCGGCGGGGCCGCCGCCTTCGCCTTGAGCCGGCGCTGCAACTCCAGGATCCTCTGGTTCACCCGGTTGGCCTGCTCGCCCTCG
Source organism: Acidobacteriota bacterium (assembly GCA_021818005.1). Lineage (GTDB taxonomy): Bacteria > Acidobacteriota > Thermoanaerobaculia > Thermoanaerobaculales > Thermoanaerobaculaceae > RBG-13-68-16. Next base: position 93 of record JAKAFI010000249.1, read on the forward strand.
ACCTGGCCCTGCAGGCTCTGCAGCACCTGGAGCGCGTTCTGCAGCCGACCCTGTCCGGCCAACCGCTCGGATTCGGCCAGCGCTTCGTTCACCGCCGTCTTGGAGCTGGAGAACACCTTGCCGCGGAGCAGGAACGCCGCGCCGCCGGCCAGCACCAGCACGGCCACCGCCACGCCGATCCAACTCAGCGGCAGGTTGGGCAACCGGCGGCCGACCGCCGCGGCGGCGTTGGCCACCTGACGCGCCACCGGGGCCGGTTCCGCGGGGGGCGCCAGTGGGCCGTGGACGGCCGGCGCGCTGCCCGATGCGGAGACCGGCGCGGGCACGAACTCGTCGCGAAAGAGGTCCTCCTCCTGCGCCAGGCTCGGAGCGGGCACCGGGGGCGGCGGGGGCGCCGCCGGGGTCTCGAGACGCTGCAGCAGGTCGTGGGCCTCGAGGTGTTGCGGGACGAGCTTCAGGACCTGCTGGCAGAGCAGCCGCGCATCGTCGAACCGCTTCTGCTCGAACGCCTCGTGCGCCTCGTAGAAGTTCTGCTCGGCGAGCCGTTCGACCTCCTCGCGCCGGCGCCGCGCCTGCTCGATCCGGCGGTCCGCCTCCGCGTTCGAGGCGTCGACGAGGTAGATCCGGGACCACGTGTCCACGGCGGCCTGGAAGTCGCCGCTGTCGAACTCGTGCTGGCCCTGGTCGAGCAGCGTCTGGATCCGCGCCGCGGCGTTCTCCGCGGGCGCGGGCGGCGGCGCACCGGCGGAGAACGCCCCGCTCGCACCGGCGTGGAACTCGACCCCGCCTCCGGCGCCGTCGTCGTCGAACGCGAAGCCCGGCGCCTCGGCGGGCTTCGGAGGTGCCGGAACCGGGGGTTTCGCCACTGGCGCGGGCGCGGCGGCCGGAGCCGCCGGCTCGGCCGCCGGCCGGAGCTGCGCCGGCGCTGGCACCTCCGGCGCAATGAAGAGATCCGCGGAGACCGGAGGCACGGAGGTCGGCGGCGCTTCGGGCGGTCGCTCGAACACCTCGAACTCGAACTCGGGCTCGGCCTCGACCGCCTGCGGCTTGGCTATCGCTTGCAGCCGCTGCTCGAGACCCGCCAGGTCGGGATGGCCGGGATCGAGCGTCTTCGCGAGCGCGAGCGCACCGCGGGCGTCCTCGGCGCGGCCGGCGTCGAGACTCTGCCGGCAGCGCTCCAGGTGGGCCTGGACCTCCGCCGCGGTCCGCAGCCGGTTCTGGGCGTCGAACGCGAGCTGGCGCGCTCGGGCGTGGCCCGGCATGTCCCGCAACACCGCCTGCGCCTGCGCCAGCGCCCCCTCGAAGTCGCGGTCGGTGAACGCCTTCTCCGCCGCGGCCATCTGCGTCGCCGCATCGACGCCGCCCTGGGCAGTCACCTCGCCGATGAGCTGCGCGAGGTCGACCGGCGCCCCGGCGGCGATCGCCTGTTCGAGGCGCTGGGCCGGAGCGAAACGCGCGTCGACGTCGGTGATCGATCGCAGGATCGTGCGCGCCTCCTCGCCGTGCCCGTCGCGGTAGAGGCGGACCGCCTCCTTGAACGCGGTGAGGATGCGCTGCTGGACGGCAACATCTAGGTTTGCGTCGCCCGGGTAGGCCATTGCCCCATGCTACCGCCCGACGGGGAAGAAGGTCAACGCGCGCGCAAGCCGAGCGCCCGCCGCTTGCGGTAGAGGTGGGAGCGCTCGAGTCCGAGCAGCCGGGCCGCCTGCGACATGTTGCCGCCGCACGCCGCCACGACCCGCTCCACGTAGCGGCGCTCGAACCGCTCGCGCGCCTCCCTGAGGGTGGTGAACCCGAGGTCGGGCTCTGCGGAGGCTCCGCCGGAAGGAAGGTTGAGCGAGGCCGTGTCGATCTCGTCCCCGGCGACCATGATCATGAGGCGCTCGACCACGTTTCTCACCTCGCGCACGTTCCCCGGCCACGGGTACGCCTGCAACGCGGCCATCGCCTGCGGGCCGATGCGCTTCGGTCGGACGCCGATGCGGCGGGAAAACTCGCGCATGAACTCCTCGACGAGCAGCGGCACGTCCTCGCGGCGTTCGCCGAGCGGGGGAACGCGCACCGGGATGACGTTGAGCCGGAAGAGGAGGTCCTGGCGAAAGCGGCCGGCGGCGATCTCGTCCTCGAGGTTCTTGTTGGTGGCGGCGATCACGCGCACGTCCACCCGCACCTCCTGCGAGCCGCCCAGGCGCGTGAAGCTCGACTCCTGCAGCACGCGCAGCACCTTGGCCTGCGTCAACAGGCTCATATCGCCCACCTCGTCGAGGAAGAGGGTGCCGCTGTCCGCCAGCTCGAACTTCCCCCGCTTGTTCTCCACCGCCCCGGTGAACGCCCCCTTGAGGTGACCGAACAGCTCGCTCTCGATCAGCTCGGCCGGGATCGCGGCGCAGTTCACCGCCACGAACGGGTTCGCGGCCCGCCGCGAGATGCGGTGCAGCAAACGGGCCACCACCTCCTTCCCCGCCCCGTTCGGCCCCGAAATCAGCACCCGCGAGTCGGTTGGCGCGGCGAGCGCGATCTGCCGCCGCAACTCGGCGACCGCGGGCGAGACACCGGTGAGGACCGGCTCATCCTCCTCGCGCTCCGCCGCCAGCCGTTCGGCGAGCCGGGCGCGGGCGAGCGCGTTGTTCACGGTCACCAGCACGCGCTCGAGCGCCAGCGGCTTGTCCATGAAGTCGATGGCGCCCTCGCGCAACGCGCTTACCACCTGCTCCGCGCTGGCGTGGCCGGAGATCATCACCACGGGCACCGTGTGGCCGGCGGCACGGATGCGTCGCAGCGCCTCGAGCCCGTCCATGCCGGGAAGGGCCACGTCGAGCAGGACGAGGTCGTACAGCTCGCGCGCGGTCGCCGCCACGGCCTCCTCGCCCGACTCGACCGCCGTGACGGCGAACCCTTCATCGCGCAGGATCCCGCCGAGCTGCTCGAGGATCCCGCGCTCGTCGTCGACGACGAGGATGTGGGCGTGATTCACGCGCTACCTCCCGGAAGGCGCACGACCGCCACGACCCCGGAGGGCCGGTTCGCCTCCAGGCGCACGGTGCCGCCGTGGTCGGTCACGATCCGCTGCACCATCGCGAGGCCGACCCCGGACCCTCTCCCCTTAGTCGAGTAGAACGGCTGGAACGGCAGCTCGGGATCGTCCACCTCGAGCCCGGACCCCTGGTCGGCGACCGTGACCGTTACCTCGTCCCCTTCGCGGGCGACCGTGACCGTCACCGAGCCGCCCACGGGCGAGGCCTCGACCGCGTTGTCGATGAGGTTGGTCAGCACCTGCCGGAACTGGTCCGGGTCGAGCAGGAGTTCCAGCCCGCCGGAGCGGTCCATCAGCTCGACGCACAGGCCGTCACGCACGCCCTGGTAGAGCGCCACCGCCTGGGCGGCGAGCGCGCCGATCCGTACCGGCCGGCGCGCCAGCGGCGGCATCTTGGCGTAGCGCGAGAAGCTGTCCACCATCTCCTGCATCGCCTGCACGTGTTCGACGATCGCCCGGCTCCCCTGCATGACGACGTCGCCCAGGTCGGCGCGGCCGCGTTCCACGTGCCGCGCCATGCGCTCCGCGGCGAGCCGGATCGGCGTCAACGGGTTCTTGATCTGATGCGCGATCCGCCGCGCCACCTCGCTCCACGCCGCCAAGCGTTGCGCCCGCTGCAGCTGCGTGAGGTCCTCGAGCGCGACCACCCAGCCCTCGGGTTGCTCCTCCCCACCCAGCGGCACGACCGCCATCTCGAGGTGTCGCGCCACCCCGCCCGGATACACAGTGAGCGACCCGCGCACCGACCCCGCCGCCCCTCGAATCGTCTCGGCGATGCGGACCAGACCGGCCTCCTCGAGCCTTTCCAGCGGCAGCGCGGCGGCGACCAGCTCCGGAACCCCGAGCATCGCCGCCGCGGCCGGGTTGCCGCGCACCAAGCTGCGGGCCGCGTCGAGCGTCAGCACGCCGGTTCGCACCGCGCCGAGCACGGCGTCGAGCCGGCGCACCGTGGCGTTGAGCTCCTCGTCGCGCTGCCGCAGACGCGCAACCATGGAGTTGAACGAGCCGACGAGCATCCCGACCTCGTCCTCGGCCGGCAACGGCACCGGCTCCAGCGAATCGCCACCGGCGATCCTCTGCGTCGTCGCCGCCAGCGCGAGCAACGGTGCCGTGAACCGGCGCGAGAGGTACAGGCCGAGCCAGATCGCCGCGAAGGCGACGAGCAGCGCCAGGCCGCCGAACCCGAGGACGACCGTCGCGGTGATCGTCGGCCGCTCGATCTTCAGTCGCTCGTAGGCGGCGCCGCCGGCGGCCAGGCGCGCCTGCGCCTCGCCGAGCGCCTCCGGCAGCGCCTCACCGACGAGGACGGCGGAGCCGTCCGGCAACAGCCGCCAGGCACGCACCACGAGCGTCCTGCCGAAACGGTCGCTGCGGACGCCGTCGGCTTTGAACGCGTCGGCCGGCAACGGCGGCAGCTTCTGCAGCACGCGCTGGCGCGGGTCGGCGAACTCGACGACCGGGATCCCGTCGCGCAGCAGGCCGGTAAGCTGATCGCCGAGCTCGGCGTGCAGGCGCTCGATCTCGGCGAGGCGTGCGCGCTCCGACCCGAGCCCCCGGATATGCCCGGCGATTACGCCGGCGGCGCGCTCAACGCGGGCCTCGGCCTCGTCCCGCATCCCGTCCGCGATCTCGACCCCGGCCCGGGCCATGCGCTCGACCGGCGCGGAGAACCACGACTTGGCCGCACCCGAGAGCAAC
>JAKAFI010000250.1 GCA_021818005.1 Acidobacteriota bacterium
GCGCCGGCACGTGGGCCGTCGTGCTCGACGCCGACGAGACGGTGCTCGACAACTCGCCGTACGAGGTCGAACGCACCGAGGCGGGACGGCCGTTCACGCCGGCGAGCTGGCGCCGCTGGACGCAGCAGCGGGCGGCGCAGCCGCTGCCGGGGGCCGCGGCGTTCCTCGCCCGCGTCCACGCGCTCGGCGGCAGGATCGCGATCGTGACCAACCGCGCCGAGAGCGAGTGCCCGGACACCGAGGCGAACTTCCGCGCCGACGGGCTCCCGTTCGACGTCATGCTCTGCCAGCCGGTGGGCTCCGGCGGCGACAAGAACCCGCGCTTCGCCGCGGTGGCGGACGGAACGACGCCGGCGGGGCTGCCGCCGCTCGCAATCGTCGCGTTCCTCGGCGACAACATCCTCGACTTCCCCCACCTCAGCCAGGCGATCGCCGGGCAGGGGGACGGCGCGTTCGCGGAGTTCGGCCGCGAGTTCTTCCTCCTCCCGAACCCGCTGTACGGCAGCTGGCGGTAGCGCCCGCGCCCGGCGCCGCCGTCACCGGCGCGGCCGCTGCTTCGCCTCCTCGAGAACGCGCAGCGCCGCCCGGGCGTTGCCGTTGTCCGGGTTCAGCGCGAGGGACTTACGGTAGGTGCGGATCGCCGAGCGCACGTCGCCGTCGGCCGCGTACGCCTCGGCGAGGCTGTCGTACGCGTTCCACGACTTCGGGTGGAGCTTCACGTTGCGCTCGAGGACGAGCGCCGCCGCGCCGGGCCGCTTCTGCGCCAGCAGGTCGTACCCGATCGTGTTGAGCAGCGACTCGCCGAACGCGGCCGCCGGGTAGGTGCGCTCGAGCTCCTTCAGCGTCCGGTAGACGCCCTGCTCCCCGTTGGCCGCGCCCGCTCGCACCAGGCGCTCACGGATCGTGCGCGCAGGCGAGTCGTAGCGCTCGACGCCCAGCCAGGCGAAGACGGGGTGCGCATCGCCCACCACGGCGGCGACGATCGGCTCGGCGACCGACAGCCCGTTTTCGCTGTTGGTCAGGACCACGATGCCGTCGGCGGTGTCGCGCCGGCCGGCCGCGAACGCCTCGGTGTCGCGGCCGTTCCCCCAGTCCCAGAACAACGACCGGCTCCCGCCCGGCTCGAGACCCCACCCCAGGCCCCAGGCGAGGCCGGGCTCGACCTCGACCTCCGGCTTGAACATCCGGGCGACCGTCGCCGTGTCGAGCGTCGTCGGGTGCAGCATCTGGGCGAGGAACCGCCCGTAGTCGGAGGCCGTCGTGTACAAGCTCTCCGCCGCGTCGGCGTTGGCCGGCGGCCGCGTGGCCACCGGCTGCTGCAGATAGTCGTGGCCGACCGCCCCGATCGCGAACTCCGGGCGCCAGACGTAGCTCGAGGCCGCCATGCCGAGCGGCCCGAACACCTCGCGGCGGACGAACTCGTCGAGCGGCAGCCCGGTCACGGCCTCGATCGCCTTCTGGAGATAGACGTAGCCCTCCGCCGAAGGGGAGAACCTCTCGCCCGGCTCGGCGTCGATCGTCAGCTCCTCACCGCGCCGCCGGTCGGGGAAACCGGTGGTCTCCGACAGCACCCGGCGGGCCGTGACCCGGCGGATTCGCTCATCGAAGACGCCGTCGTTGCCGGCGTAGTCGGACAACGAGCGGTCGAGGTCGAGGCCGCCCCGCGCCGCGAGCCGCAGCACGGCGTACGCGAAGACGGGCCGTCCCAGCGAGGTCGCCGCGAACACCGTGTCGGGGGTCACCGCGGCCGTTCCGCCCGCCCGGACGACACCGAACCCCGCGGTCCAGACGAGCGCGCCGCCGCGCACCACGGCCACCGCCAGCCCCGGCACGCCGCCCTTCGTCATCACGCCGGGGATCGCCCCTGCGAGCGCCGCCGGGACGCCGGCCGCGACCGCCGGCGGCCCAGCCGGTGAGGCAGCACCCCACGCCGAGGCGGCCCAGCCGGCCACGGCGCACAGGCCGGCCGCCGCCCATCGTCCGCATGCAGTCACGCTCGTCCTCCCGACCCGGTCCGGCTGCGCGAGCCGGCCCGATGAAGATGGTAGACCAGCCGGGGTGAGGGGCGGGCTCTGGGTCCGTTACACCCTCGGCGAATCGGCCGGTGGGCCACGGCTCGTCCGGCCGCGACGAACGAGCCCCGGCCCCGGGGAGCTCCCAGGAAAACTGAGCCTGCGTCGCGTGTGCTTGACAGGGTATCGAAAGGTCTGTCAAGCTTCGTATGGGGGTGCCTATGTTTGACGGTGCGTTTTCCCCGCTTCACTGGCTCATCGTGCTGGCCATCGCTTTGGTCGTGTTCGGGCCGAAGCGCGTACCGGAGATCGGCCGCAGCCTGGGCTCCGCGATCCATGATTTCCGCGAAGCGCTCAAGGGTGACGAGCCGGCGCCGACGACGCCGGCGGCCGCTCGCCCCGACGCCCAGCGCCAGGGCACCGGTGACGCCGGCGGTTCGCGCGACGCCCAGTGACTCGCTCGCCCGCCGCGACCGACAACCTTCACCATCAAGTTGCAGGCGCCGGCACGGGGGCGCCGCTGGGCTCTCGCCGTGAGGCGGCGGCGCACCTGGGCCGCAGCGCTCACGCCGGGGACGCCGGCGCCGGGGGGAGCAATCGCGCCGCGGCGGCGTCGACCAGCCAGAGCAGCTCGCCGCACGGGCGCACCCGTTGGGCCGGCAGCGGCTCCGGCCCGGCGGGGTCCGCGAGCACGCGCGCCAGCGTCTCGGCCTTGTCCGCGCCGGTCACGAGGAAGATGACGCACGCGGCCGCGTCGAGCACCGGCAGCGTCAAGGTCAGGCGGCGAGTGGCGAGCTTATCGACCCACGGCGACGCCACCAGGCGCGAGCGCTCGGCGAGCGCGTCGGAGTCGGGGAACAGCGAGGCGGTGTGCCCGTCCGCGCCCATCCCCAGCAGGACGAGGTCGAGGCGCGGCACGGCCGGGGCCGGCGCCGAGAGGGCGGCGCGGAGCACCGCCTCGTAGTCGGCCGCGGCGCGCGCCGGCTCCGGGTCCTCGCCGCGCATCCGGTGCACGTTGGCCTCCGGGATCGGAACCCGCTGCAGCAGGGCGCGGCTGGCGGCGCCGAAGTTGCTCTCGGGGTGCTCCGGCGGCACCGTGCGCTCGTCGGCCCAGAACACGTGCACCCCCTGCCAGGCAACCGCCCCGGGCGGCGTCGCGGCGAGCTCCGCGAACAGGTGCAGCGGCGTGTGACCGCCCGAGAGCGCGACGGTGAAGCGACCGCCGGCCGCGACCGCGGCCGCAGCCCGGCGCACGAACTCGGCCGCGGCCGCCCGCGCCACCTCGCCGGCGTCCGGGTAGACGCGGACCACCCGGCTCACGGCTCGTTGCTCCAGGCGCGGCCGTCGCGCGCCAGCAGCTCGTCGGCCTCCGGCGGTCCCCAGCTGCCGGCCGCGTAGTTCGGGAACGCACGCGCAGGCAGTGCCTTCCACACCTCGAGGATCGGCGCCACCACGCTCCACCCGCGCTCGACGTTGTCGGCACGCTGGAACAGCGTCGCATCGCCCGCCATCGCGTCGTACAACAGCGTCTCGTACCCCGTCGTCGGCTGCGAGCCGAAGTAGTCGGCGTAGCGGAACTCCATGTCGACGGTCCCGATGCGCACCGACGGCCCGGGGACCTTGGCGGAGAAGCGCAGCGAGATCCCCTCCTCCGGCTGCAGCCGCAGCACGAGCCGGTTGGGACCGAGGTGGTCGACCGGGGTCAGGCGGAACGGGCTGAACGGGACCCGCTTGAAGTGGATCACGATCTGCGTGCTGTGCGCCGCCAGGCGCTTGCCGGTGCGCAGGTAGAACGGCACGTCCGCCCAGCGCCAGTTGTCGATCAGAAGCTTGAGCGCCGCGAACGTCTCGGTCGGCGAGTCCGCCGCCACCAGCGGCTCCGACCTGTAGCCCGGAAGCGCCGTCGCGTCCGCCGCGGCGCCCGGGCCGTACTGGCCGCGGACCGCGCGGCGCAGCACGTCCTCCGGGGTCAACGGCGGCACCGCCGACAGCACTTTCTCCTTCTCGTTGCGCACGGCCTCGGCCTCGAACGAGGCGGGCGGCTCCATGGCGATCAAGGAGAGGAGTTGCAGCATGTGGTTGGGCACCATGTCGCGCAGGGCGCCGGCCTCCTCGTAGTACCGCCCGCGATGCTCGACGCCGAGCTGCTCCGCCACCGTGATCTGCACGTGGTCCACGTAGCGGCGGTTCCACACCGGCTCGAAGATCCCGTTGGCGAAGCGGAAGACGAGGATGTTCTGCACCGTCTCCTTGCCGAGGTAGTGGTCGATGCGGTAGATCTGGCGCTCGGCCAGCACGCCGGCGATCCCGCGGTTGAGCGCACGCGCCGAATCGAGGTCGTGTCCGAACGGCTTCTCGATCACGACCCGGCGCCAACCCTCCTCCTCGCGCACGAGCCCTGCCTCGCCGAGGCGGTGCACGACCTCCCCGAACAGGCTGGGGGGCGTCGAGAGGTAGAAGAGGGCGCTCGTGCCGCTGCCGTGTTCCGCCGCGACCTCGGCGAGCGTCCGCGCGAGGCGCGCGTAGGTCTCGGCCGCGCGCAGGTCGCCCGCCATGAAGTGCAACCGGGGTGCGAGGCTGGCCCACAGCTCGGAGGAGAACGACGGCCCCACATGCTCGCGCACCGCCTGACCCATGGCGTCGCGGAACGCTTCGACCCCCGCGTCACGACTCGCCAGACCGATCACGGCGAGGCGCTCCGGCAGCATCCGCCCCGCCGCCAGGTTGTACAGCGCCGGGAGCAGCTTGCGCGCCGCCAGGTCGCCGGACGCCCCGAAGATGACCAGCACGCACGGCGCCAGCGGTGCGGC
>JAKAFI010000251.1 GCA_021818005.1 Acidobacteriota bacterium
TTCGGCATCATCATGCTGGCGCTGATGGGGCTTCTCGCCGGCCAGATGATGTACCGCTGGAAGATGAACATGATGCTGGTCACCGTGATCGTCGTCGCGGCGACGCTGCTGGCGATGATCATGGGCCCGATGGGCCAGAAGAAGGCCGCGAACGGCGCCCTGATCCAGGGCCCGGTCGGGTCGGCGGTCGTCAGCCTGAACAAGGCGGTCGACAACCTCGGCGGCAATAAGCCGATGTTCGAGGTGCAGGACCCGACGGGTGCCGACCCGCGCATCCCGGCCCCGGGCCCCGACGGCAAGCGGCCGAACACCGCGGCGTACGACGCGGCGACCGGGATGATCCGCACCTTGCCGGACTACCTGCTCTGGATGGTGTTCCTGTTCGTCTTCTCCTACCTCGGCGCCAACCTGCCGATCTGGAGGTTCGCGCAACCGGTCAACTACATCGGCTTCTGGGTCATGTTCATCACGATCATCCTCAGCGGCATCGGCGCGCTCACCGCGCCGCTCACCGGGATGAAGGACGCCGCCGGCAACCTGATCGGCGCGTTCGCCCTGGCGCCGGTCAAGAGCCTGGGATTCGCGATCAAGGCCGGGGCGGCGTGGCAACCGCTGTGGCCGATGCTGTTCGTCACCATCGCCTGCGGCGCGATCTCGGGGTGGCACGCGCTGGTCGGCTCGATCGGCACGGCGCGCCAGCTCGAGTACGAAACGGACGGGCTACCCGTCGGCGCCGGATCGATGTTCGGCGAGTTCACGCTCGCGCTCCTCTCGCTGGTCGCTGTGTCGATCGCGGGGGTCGGCGGAGGCGGCGGCCGGTTCGCCACCGGCGTCGGCAAGCTCATCTACGCCGGGACGTTCGGCCTCGTGCCCGAGGTCTGGGGCACCGCGCTCGGGTTCGGCGCCTTCGTGCTCATCGTCCTCACCGTGACGCAGCTCGTCTTCCGCGTGATGCGCGTGACGCTCTCCGAGTGGGTCGGCGACGCGATCCCGCCGGTGCGCAACATGCACGTCTCGACCACGATCTCGATGCTCCTGACGTTGGGGCTCGTGCTCACCGGCACGTGGGTCTACCTGTGGCAGATGTTCGGCGCGTCCAACCAGCTGATGGCGGCGCTGAGCCTCCTCGTCGTCACGGTGTGGCTGCGGTCGGAGAAGCGCAACCCGACCTACGCGTTGGTGCCGATGCTGTTCATGTACTTCACCACGCTGTTCGCGACCATGGTCACGGCGCGGAACCTCTACGTGACGATCGCCGCGAACCCCAAGATGAGCGGGCTTCCGGTGGCCGGGGCGTGGGCGATGATCGTGCTCGCCGTGCTCCTCATCGTCGCGGCGTTGTTCATCGGCTGGGACGGGCTCAAGGCGTACCGCCGCTACGGCTCGACGCCTGCGGCGCTCGAAACCAAGGAGGCGCGCTCGTAGCGGGGCTCCCGCCCCGGAGGCACCGGTGCCGCGTCACGACTCAGGCGGTGGCGCGTTGGGCGAGCGCTTTGACCGCGCCGAACACGCCCGCGGCGGAGGCCGTTCCGGCCGGGAGAGCGATGTGCAGTTGGAACGTCCGCTCGCCGCGAGCGACCGAGAGCCGCCGCATGGTCAACCCTCCTTGGCGTGCGAGGTCGACCATGGCGTCGCCGAGCGCCACCGCCGCCGGCGTCTTGTGGTAGAGCGCGAGCTCGCCGGTCGAGGACGGCTCGCGCACGACCCAGTCGCCGGCGGCGAGGCGCCGCATCGCGTCGCGGCCCGACCAGCTGCCGCGGTCGAGCAGCTCGACGTCGGCCCGCGGCGCATCGCGCAGGACGCCCCGCACGATCAGCGTGTCGCGCCGGCCCCGGCTCCGGCTCGCGGCCCACATCCACGGCAGGTCGCGCGGCTCGAGGAAGACCACCACGGCGACCCGCTCGAACGGATCGAGGGCGCGCTGGATGCCCATCTCGACCAGGGTGGAGCCGAGCCAGCGCACGGTCGTGCGCTCGCCGAGGAGCGGCAGGCCGCCGTGCATCCAGCGCATCGCCGCCGATCCCTTGCGCACGTTCCAGAACGTGCCGGCGGCGAACCAGACCACCACCAGCACGGCCGCCACCGCCAGCACACCGGTCATCCGGTACCTCCCTCGGTCAGCGGCCGGGCGGTTCGCTCCACCGTGGCAACCCCTCGCATCCGGCACGCTGGCCGCATGCTACCATCGAGACGGCCGCGGCTCCGGGGGGAAGCCCGGGCCGGCGGCGATTGGGGGCTGCGCCCTGGCCGAGAAGAGCACCTGGAAGCGATCCGTCCGCGAGTTCCTCTGGGGGCTGACGAGCTACGAGATCGCCCAGCAGGCGGCGGAACTGCGCGGCTCGCTCGAGACCCTGTTCATGTTCGTCTCGTTCGGCAGCATGGTCGGCGTCCCGGTCCTGCCCCCATACTACAGCCTGCGCCTGCTGCCGTACGTCGTCCCGAACGTGGCGACGTGGAAGCGGCGGGTGCTGCGCGAGCGCGACCTGAGCGACGACCATGAGTACCACCTGCACGGGCTGTGAGCGGACCGCGGTTGCGGTCCCGTGAGGAGGCAGCGATGACTGACCAGGAGAAGAAGGCGGGCGGCCTGAAGGGCGCCTGGCAGGGGCTGCGCCAGACGATCTACGGGATGGCCGCGCACGACATGAGCCGGGCCGCGCTGCGCACGCGCGCCTCGATGGAGCACCTGTTCATCCTCATCACCATGGGCGACCTGCTCGGCGTGCCGATCCTGCCGCCGTACTACAGCCTGCGGTTGCTGCCGTACGTCGTGCCGCAGATCTCCACATGGAAGCGCCGCATGCTGCGCGAGAGGGACGCGTCCGACGGGATGTTCTGACGCAACGGCGACGACGCCGGCTTCGTGATCGGAGGGGACATGGGACTCAAGGACGTGTTCGACAAGAACCCCGACCGCCGCTACATCATGTTCGGCGGCAAGGGCGGGTTGGGGAAGACGACGTTCTCGGCGGCGACCGCGTACTGGCTCGCGTCCAGCGGCAAGCGGGTGCTCGTCTTCTCCGTCGACCCGCAGGCCTCGCTCACCGACATCTTCCAGCGCGACATCTTCGGCAAGGGGCCGGTGAAGATCATGGAGAACCTGTGGGCGCAGGAGATCGACGCCGACAGCCACATCAAGGAGTACCAGGGGGAGATCCGCAAGAAGATCCTCGACATGTACGGCCTCGAGGCCGTCCCCGAGGAGATCGAGAACTACATCCAGGCCGCCAGCGCCGAGCCGGCGATGGAGGAGAGCGCGATCTTCGACGCGGTCGTCGACGTCGTCGTCAAGGGCGACTACGACTACTACATCTACGACCTGGTGCCGCTCGGCCACGCGCTCTACTACCTGTCGATGGCGAAGGTCTACGACGAGTGGATCGACAAGGTCACCAACCTGCGCGAGCAGATGCGCGAGTACGAGGAGATGGTGAGCCGCCTGCGGCACGAGAAGGATACCGAACAGGACCAGATCCTCGCCGAGCTGCAGTACATCAAGGGGCGGATCAACGCGTCCTCGTCGATCCTCACCGACAAGGCGAAGACCGCGTTCTTCTTCGTCATCACGCCCGAGGACATGATCATCCGCGACACGCAGAAAGCCGCCGGGCTGTTCGCCCAGTTCGACGTTCCGATCGGCGGCTACGTCGTCAACCGGGTGATCCCGGCGGCGCTGGCGCAGCAGAACATCCCCGACTACCTGCGCAACCGGATCCTGATGCAGGACAAGTACCTCGGTGAGATCCGCACGACGTTCGGCAACCAGGTCCTGGCCTCGGTCCCTGAGCTCGAGCGCGACGTCACCGGGTTGCCGATGATCGAGAAGCTCGCCGGCATCATGTACGGCAACGGCTGAGCGTGGCGGACGGCGGGAGGATCGTGATGGCACAGATCGAGAAGTCGATGCGCGACTACCTGCGGGAGAACCCGGGGCTGAAGTTCATCTTCTTCGGCGGTAAGGGGGGGGTCGGCAAGACCGTGTTCGCCGCCGCCACCGCGATGTGGCACGCCAAGGAGGGGCGCCGCACGATGCTCGCCTCCACCAACCCGGTGCACAGCCTGTCGAGCCTCCTCGGCCAGAACGTGCTCGGGGCGCACACCCCGGTCGACGGTGTGCCGAACCTGTGGGCGTACGAGATCGAAACCAAGGACACGATCGAGCGCAGCAAGGTCGAGATCCGCGAGAAGATCCAGTGGTTCCTCAAGTTCGCCGACATCTCCACGAAGGCCGACGACTTCGTCGAGTCGGCCACGATGAACCCGGCGTTCGAGGAGTCGGCGATGTTCGAGAACATGATCGACCTCATGTTCAAGAACGAGTACGACGTCTACGTGTTCGACACCGCGCCGACCGCGAACGCCCGCCGCCTGCTCGGGATGTCGAAGGTTTACTCGCTCTGGGTCAACAAGATGCTCAAGAGCCGCGAGGAGGCGAAGACGCTGCGGGAGATGCTCTCGTTCACCAAGAAGAAGGAGCAGGACCCGCTGATGGACTACCTCCTCACGTTCCGGGACAGGATGGAGCACGGGCGCGTGCTGCTCACCGACCCGGGCAAGACCTCGTTCTTCTTCGTCACCCTGCCGGAAGCGCTCCCGATCGCGGTGATCACGCGGTTCATCCAGTGGTTCTACGACTTCGGCATCCCGGTCGGCGGCGTCCTCGTCAACATGCTCATCGACCGCGCGGCGGTCGGCGACGACGCGGCCGCGTTCGTGAAGAACCGCGTGGCGATGCAGCAGGAGCACATGGGCACGATCTGGCAGAAGTTCGACGGCAACGTGCGCGCGATCGTGCCGCTGTT
>JAKAFI010000015.1:0-7309 GCA_021818005.1 Acidobacteriota bacterium
CGCCGGGCACGAGTACCTGGCGCTCGGTCTCGCCGCGCTGACCACCGTGACCGTCGTGCTGCTGTCGTACTCGTACTCGTTCGTGGTCGAGCACTTCCCCGGAGGAGGCGGCGGCTACGTGGTGGCGAGCAAGCTACTCGGGCCGTTGCCGGGCGTCGTGTCGGGCTCGGCGCTGGTCGTCGACTACGTGCTCACGATCACCCTTTCGATCGCCTCCGGCGTCGACGCGATCATGAGCTTCATGCCGACCTCCTGGCACTTCATGAAAGTGCCGCTCGACCTCGCCATCCTCCTTGTCCTGGTCGTGCTGAACCTGCGCGGCGTGAAGGAGTCGGTCAAGATCCTGCTCCCGATCTTCCTGGTGTTCGTCCTGACGCACGCCGTCATGATCGCCTACGGCGTGGTCGCTCACGCGGGGGTATGGCCGCAGGTGGTCCGCACGGCGCACGCGGAGGCGAGCCGCGACATCGGTGTGCTTGGCCTGTGGGCCGTGTTCCTGCTGTTCATGCGTGCGTACTCGCTCGGCGCCGGCACCTACACCGGGATCGAGGCGGTGTCCAACGGCCTGCAGATCCTCAAGGAACCGCGCGTGGCGACGGCGAAGCGGACGATGGTGTACATGGCAGCCTCGCTGGCGATCACGGCGAGCGGAATCCTGGTCTGCTACCTGCTCTGGCACGCTTCGCCGGTGGAGGGGAAGACGATGAACGCGGTGCTCCTCGACCGCGTGTTCGGCCCGTGGACGGTCGGCGGCTGGGACGTCGGTTCGTGGCTGGTGATCGTCACCCTGGTCTCGGAGGGGGCGCTGCTGTTCGTCGCGGCGCAAACCGGGTTCATCGACGGCCCGCGGGTGCTGTCCAACATGGCCGTCGACTCGTGGATGCCGCACTCGTTCGCCAACCTGTCCGAACGCCTGGTGACCAAGAACGGCATCATCCTCATGGCGGCGACCGCCGCGGTGCTCATGGTCTACTCGCGGGGCAAGGTCTCGTTCCTCGTCGTGTTGTACGCCATCAACGTGTTCATCACCTTCAGCCTGACCCAGGTCGGCATGGCGCGGATGTGGATCGCCGAGCGGCGCCAGCACCCCGGCTGGGCGGCCAAGGCGGCGCTGCACGGCGGCACCCTCGTGCTCTGCGTCGCGATCCTCGTCATCACGACGCTGGAGAAATTCACCGAGGGCGGTTGGCTGACGTACGCCATCACCTTCGGGCTGATCACCGTCGCGGTCGCCGTCCGCCGGCACTACCGCGGGATCCAGCGCGAGATCGCGGCGATCGACGCGATCCTGACCCAGATCCCCACGGAGCCGGCGGCGGCGGACGCCAAGGCGATCGACCCGGCGGCGCCGGTGGCGATCCTGCTGGTGTCGGGCTACGGCGGCCTCGGCGTCCACGCGCTGCTGTCGATCCAGAGGTTGTTCCCGGGCTACTACAAGAACGTCGTGTTCGTGACCGTCGGCGTCGTCGACTCGGGTCATTTCAAGGGCAAGGCCGAGATGGACAGTCTCGTCGCCAACACCGAGGAGGGCCTGCGGCGGTACGTTGACTTCGCACGCCGTCTCGGGCTCGCGGCCGACGCCCGGTTCGTGGTCGGGACCGACGTCGCCCTCGACGCGGAGTTGCTCTGTCAGAAGGTCGGCCGCGAGTTTCCGCGGGGGATCGTGTTCCTCGGCAAGCTGGTTTTCGCGCAGGAAAAGTTCTACTACCGCCTTCTGCACAACGATACCGCCGCCGCGATCCAGCGCCGGCTGCATTTCGCCGGCGTGCCGACGATCGTGCTGCCGATCCGCATGGGCCTGACCCGGACCTGAACGAGCGGGACGGCCGGGGGAGGGACGGCTGTTCCGCCCTGGACCTGGTCCTGCGTCAATCGATGACATTTGCTTGCCGAAGTTGCATGGACAGGTGTAGAGTTGAACCATCTGCCAGGGGGTGGCGATGATTCTGCTCGCGGTGGAGTCTGAAAATGGGACGGTTCTGAGCTACCGACTTGCGAAAGATCAGATCACCGTCGGTTCTTCGAGCAGAAATGATGTGGTCGTTCGGTCGCCCGCGGTGGCCGAGCGGCACCTCGTGATCCGCCGCAGCGGCAGCGTGTTCACCTTCGTGACGGTGGACCGGCAGAGCGTGGTCCTCAACGGAGAGCGGCGCTCGCGCGGCGTCCTCTATCCCGGAGACCGCGTCCGCCTCGGCCCGATGACCGTGATCTTCCGCGGCCAGGAGTCGGATGACGTGCCGGCCGACGCCGGCGCACCGGCGCGGGCGGGGGGCGCTGCGGCACCCCCGTCGACGCTCGCCGAGGGCCGGCAGATCGTGTTCCTGTCCGACCCGGCGGGCTTCATGGCGACCAGGTCCGAGATCGTGGCCGCCCTCGCCGAGCCGCGAAGCGACTGCTTCCGACGAGTCGTGGCCCTGATCAGGGACACGCTGCCGGGTGTCGAGCTCGCGATCCTCGCCTCCGACGCGGCGGGTCGGATGAGCGCGCTCGCCTCGGTCTGGACCGGCGAGATGCCTCGTCTGTCGCAGGCGGAGCTCGGCGAGCTGCTCGCCCCCGGCCGATACGCCCAGGTCAGCACCGGTGAGGGCGCGACGGTCATCCTGCCGATCACAATGGCGGACGGGGAGGCCGTCGGGGCCGTGCTCGCCCGTCCGGCCGGGATGCTCGGCAGCGAGGGGATCGGGTTGCTCGGCGAGGCGGCGCGGCTGCTCGGGCTGCGCTGGCGCGAAATGAGCACCGGCGAAGCCGCCGTATCGGGGTTGGACAGCGATGCGCAGCAGAAGCTGCTGACGCAGATCCCCGGCACCTCGCAGGCGGTCCAGGTGTTGCGCGCCGGTCTGCTCGCGGCCGCGGCCGGCCGGGAGCCGGTCCTCGTCTGCGGGGAAGAGGGGGTGGGGCGAACCGAGATCGCTCGTCTGCTCTCGAGCATCGGGCCGGCCCGCGGCGGCGAGGTCGTGTACGTGGACGGCGGCAGCGTCGACGGCCAGGCGCTGCGCCACGAGCTGTTCGGCCCGTCCGGCGTTCCGAGCCTGACCGGGGCGGTCGACGGCGCGGTTGGGAGGGCGCGCGGCGGCACGTTGATCCTGTGCAACGCCGACCGCTTCCCGCCGGCGCTGCAGGCCGAGTTCGCGGGCCTGATCTCGGCGTGGCAGCGCGAGCCCCTGGGGGGCGGCGCTCCGCGCTGTGTCGCGACGTGCGGCGAGGACCCGCTGGCGCTGGTGCAGCAGGGGCAGATCGAGCCGGCGTTCTTCCTCCTCTTCTCGCGGCGGATCGTGCGGGTGCCGCGCCTGGCGGAGCGGCGCGAGGACCTGCCGCTGCTGATCGCCGGGATGCTGGCGCGCACGGCCGAGGGCCAGGGCAAGCGGCTGCACGGGATCACCCTCGAGTGCCTCAACGCGCTGCTCGCGCAACCGTTCCCCGGGGAGATGGTCGAGCTGACCGGGGTCATCAACCGCTTGGTCACCGCGACGCCGGACGGCGAGATGGTCAGGTGCGAGGAGCTCGCAGAGGCCGGCGGCGGTGCGGCTCACGGCGCCGACGCGGCGGCCAGCCTCACCGACGTGCTGGCATCCGACAACCTCAAGCAGATCGTCCCGCGGGTCGAGCAGCTGGTCATCGACCGGGTGATGCGGCGGGTGAAGGGGAACCAGTCAAAAGGGGCGCGCTCGCTCGGGATCTCGCGCGGCGCCCTGATCGCCAAGCTCAAGGAGTACGACGTGCCCGACTACCGCTACCTGCGGCGCAAACAGCCGCGGGCGTGACGGGCGGCCCGCCGCGCGGACGGCGAGGTCGAGGGGGCGTCAGCTCCCGTTGGCTCCCTGGGGCCTGGTGAAGACGAAGGCGCCCGGCAGCAGCGCGTCGAGCGAGGTCAGCTCGCGGCCGTCGCCCGTGGCGGTGGACAGGATCACCGGCATCGCGGCGGCGAACTCGGCTAGGACCTGTCGGCACGCCCCGCAGGGGGCGACCGCGGTCCCGTTGGCCACCACCGCCACCGCGATCGGGCGCGCACCGGCGACCACGGCGGCCGCGACCGCGTTGCGCTCGGCACAGACCGTGAGGCCGAACGAGCTGTTCTCCACGTTGCAGCCGCGGAAGACGCGCCCGTCCTCGGTGAGGACCGCAGCACCCACCGGAAAGCCGGAATAGGGGGCGTACGCCGCCTTCTGTGCCCGGCGCGCCTCCTCGACCAGTCGATCGATCACAACCGGCGCCAATTCCATGCCGGCACCATAGACGCCGACCTCCGCCCGCACAAGGGGCCGCCGCGTGGGTCGTACAGCGGTTGGGCGATTCTTGACCGTGACACCACCGCTGTGTAGGCTCGGCTCAGCTTCGGAGGTGGGCACAACCGGTGGCGGGTTCGCGCTTGAACGCATTGGCCGTTCCCGAGTGGGGCGAGCGCATCGGCTGGGACGGCGCGGGTCTGGCGGTCCCGGACACGCCGGTCGTCCCGTTCATCGCAGGTGACGGTACGGGACCCGAGATCTGGCGGGCGACGCGCCGGGTCATCGACGCTGCGGTCGAGCGGGCCTCCGGCGGGCGGCGCCGCATCGCCTGGGTCGAGCTGGAGGCCGGCGAGACGGCGTTCGCGCGGCGCGGCACCTGGCTGCCCGACGAGACCGTCGAGGCGATCCGGTACTACCGGGTCGCGATCAAGGGTCCGCTGACCACGCCGGTCGGGGGCGGGATCCGATCGCTGAGCGTTGCGCTCCGCCGGCTTCTCGACCTGTACGCGTGCGTTCGCCCGGTTCGCTGGGTGCCCGGCGTTCCCTCGCCGGTCAAGCGGCCGCAGGACGTGGACGTCGTGATCTTCCGCGAGAACACCGAGGATGTCGAGGCCGGGATCGAGTGGCGGGGAGGCTCGCCGGAGGCGGAGAAACTACGCCTCTTCATCGAGAACGAGCTCGGGAAGGTGATCCGCCCCAACTCCGGTCTGGGGATCAAGCCGATCTCGCAGTTCGGAAGCGCGCGACTCGCGGTCAAGGCCGTGCGCTACGCCCTCGCCAACGGCCGCGACTCCGTGACGATCGTCCACAAGGGCAACATCATGAAGTTCACCGAGGGGGCTTTCCGGGACTGGGCGTACCAGGCGGTGCGGGAGCAGTTCGGCGACGTCACGGTGACCGAGGCCGACCTGCTCGGGGTCCACGGCGGCAAACGGCCTCCCGGCAAGCGGGTGGTGATCAAGGACCGGATCGCCGATTCGATGTTCCAGCTGTCGCTGCTGCGGCCGTCGGAGTACTCCGTGCTGTGCACCCCCAACCTCGAGGGCGACTTTCTCTCGGACGCGCTCGCGGCGCAGGTCGGAGGCGCGGGGATGGCGCCGGGCTCGAACGAGGGCGACGAGCACGCGTTGTTCGAGGCGACCCACGGCAGCGCGCCCAAGTACGCCGGCCAGGACAAGGTGAATCCGGGCTCGCTCATCCTCTCCGGCGAGATGATGCTGCGCCACCTCGGCTGGCCGGACGCCGCCGACTTGGTCGCACGCGGCATCGCGGGAGCGGTCGCTGCGCGGCAGGTGACGTACGACCTGCAGCGGCAGATGGAGGGGGCGACGTTGGTCTCGTGCTCCGGCTTCGCCGAGGCGGTGGTCGCCCACATGTAGCCCGTGCGTGCTCGCGGCGCGTCCCGCCGCAGCAGGGGCCGTGTAACATGCCGGTGCGGAGGTGGGCATGGAAGCTGTCGCCACGGGGGCGCAGGGGCGCCCGAAGATCTCGGCGGTCGTGACGACGTTCAACGAGGAGGACAACGTCGGGGACTGCGTCGCATCGCTGCTGTGGTGCGACGAGGTGGTGGTCGTGGATTCGTTCTCCACCGACCGGACCGCCGAGATCGCGCGCTCGTTCGAGAAGGTGAGGTTCTTCGAGCGGGCGTACCGGGGCTCGGCCTCGCAGAAGAACTGGGCGATGGACCAGACCCGGTTCGAGTGGATACTGATCTTCGACGCCGACGAGCGCTGCACGCCGGAGCTGCAGGCCGAGATCACGGCGCTGCTGAGCTCGGGTCCCGCGGCCGAGGCGTACGTCATCAAGCGTCGCGTGTACTTCATGGACCGCGTCATCCGGCACTCGGGCTGGCAGCACGACCGGGTCGTGCGCCTCGTCAGGCGCGGCGCCGGGCGCTACCCCAACAAGCGGGTGCATGCGGACATGCAGACCCGCGGCCCGGCGCCGGTGCTGCGGAACCCGATGCTGCACTACATGGTCGAGTCGTTCGACCAGTACCTGCCGCGGATCGTCAAGTACGGCTTCTGGGGCGCGGCCCAGGGGTGGAAGACGAACCGATCGTCCGGGCTCGCCGAGGTCCTCGGCCGCCCGCTCTGGCGTTTCCTGCGGATGTACGTTCTCCAGCTCGGGTTCCTCGACGGCATGCCGGGGCTCGTCTTCTGCATGCTGCAGGCGTTCGGCACCTACTTGAAGTGGGCGATCCTCTGGGAGTGGCACGCCAACGCGGCGCGCGGCCGCACGCCCAAGCTGCCGGAGTTCGACGAGGACGAGGCGGTGTGGGCGTGGGAGGAAGGTCAGGGCGAGCCGACGGCCCGCCGGTCGTGACGGCCCGCCGGGGGCGGCCTACTCGCCCGCGGCCAGGCGCAGGCGGGCGAGGAACGCGGCCGGCGGCTCGAAACCGGTGAGGCGGGTTCCCTGGACCTCGTGGGCGCCGCGGAAGAACGCGACCGTGGGGACGCCGGCGACGTCGTAGCGCCGGCGCAGACGGTCGGTCGCCGGGTCGGCCGCGGTCAGGTCCACCTTGAAGCGTGCGAACCGTGACAGCCGCGCCTCCACCGCCGGATCGGAGAACGTCTTCGCATCCAGCTCCTTGCACGGCACGCACCAGGTCGCGAAGAAGTCGAGCACGACCGGCTGGCCGGTCGCCATCGCCCGCTCGACCGCGGCCTCGTCGTACGGCTGCCAGGAGATCTCCGCGGCGCCGTGGGGCGTCCTGGCCGGGAAGATCACGATCCCGGCGACGAGCACGGCGGCGCTCGCGAGACGCATGAAGCGGTCGATCCACGGTTGCTCGTGGCCTGGGCGCGCCACGACCAGGAGGTAGAGCCCGCCCGCGACCAGCGCGCCGGCGAACAGGGCGTCGCCCGTTCCCGGCGGCAGGAGCGGGCGGGAGAAGTACGCGGCGAGGGCGACGAGGAGGACGCCGAAGAGCTGGCGCACGCCGAGCATCCAGGCCCCGGAGTTGGGGAGGCGGTCGATCGCGCCGGTGAACACGCCGAGCAGGAGGTAGGGGAGGCCGAGGCCGAGCGAGAGGACGAAAAAGAGCGCGAAGCCGAGCGCGACGTCCTGGCGCTGGCCGACGT
>JAKAFI010000015.1:7409-22972 GCA_021818005.1 Acidobacteriota bacterium
CCGGAGTTGGGGAGGCGGTCGATCGCGCCGGTGAACACGCCGAGCAGGAGGTAGGGGAGGCCGAGGCCGAGCGAGAGGACGAAAAAGAGCGCGAAGCCGAGCGCGACGTCCTGGCGCTGGCCGACGTAGGTGAGCAACCCGAGCACGAACGGGCCGATGCAGGGTGCCGCGACCAGGCCGACGAGCAGCCCCATGAGCAACGCCCCGCCGGCGCCGGCACGACCGCCGGAGGCGCGGGTCGCCCACGCGGGGACGCGCAACTCCCAGAGGCCGAACATCGAGGCCGCAAGCGCCAGCAGGACGACGACGACCAAGCCGACGACCCACGGCGATTGCAGCGCCGAGCCGAACAGGCGGCCGGACAGCGCGGCGGCCACGCCGAGCGCCGAGTAGGTGGCGCTCATCCCGAGCACGTAGACGACGGCGAGCAGCCAGGTGCGGGTGCGGCTTCCACGGTCCTGGGCCGCGAAGAAACCGACCGTGATCGGAATGAGGGGGTAGACGCAGGGGGTCAGGTTCAGGGCGAGGCCGGCGAGGAACACGATCGCCAGCTGGAGCAGCAGGCCGTGCTTGGCGAAACCCGCCGGCACCGCCGGCGTCGCCGGTTGGACGGGGGCCGGGGCCGCCGCGGGTGGCGGCGGGGGGGCCAGCGCAGGCGCCGCTGGGGCGGCGGTTCCGGCGGCCACGCCCAGAGGCGATGTCGCGCCCGGTCCAGCGGCGAGGGCCACCTCGAACGGCGCGCGGTCGGGCGCGATGCAGACCTTGTCGTTGCACGCCTGCGCCTCGACCGCCCCGCGCAACACGGCTCCGGGGGGCGCGACCGCGGCCGTGATCGCGACCGTGATCGGCGCCCGGCCCGCGAAGACGGCCAGCGGCGTGTCGCTGAACGACAGCTTGACGTCGCGGGCCGGCGGAAAGCTCGGGGCGGCCGCGGTCCAGCCGCCGGGAAGATCGAGGGTGACGGTCGTGGGGACGAGGTACGGGTCGCGAGGGGCGTTGGAGTTGACGTGCCAGCCCGGTTGCACGTCGAGCTCGATGCGCAAGATCGCGGTGGCGCCCGGCGCCGGTGGGCCGGCGGGCCACGTGGCTGTCGCCGTGAACACCCGCTCGGCCGCCGCCGGGGTCGCGAAAGCTGCGACGCCGATGAAGAGCACACCCGCGAGATGAGCGAAACGCCGCACGTCGCCTCCCGTACCGGCCGTAACCGGATCGCGGATCATATCACTCCGCTTGGCTTGTGATCGTTGTCGCGCGGCACTTGACCGTTCACGCCGAATGAAAGATGATGACGAAGGAGAGGGGAAGTAATGGAATCGAAACGAAACCATAGTGTCATTCACACGATCGCGGCGCTCCTGCTGGGACTGCTCCTGGCCCCGGCCGGCGTCGCGCTCGCCGACGACTCGGCGTGCCTCGACTGCCACGGGTCGCTCCAGCAGGTCAACGACGCGGCCAGTTCGATGGACCTCAAGCTCAACGCGAAGCGGATGGCGGATCTCGTGGTAACGACGGCCTCGCCCGACACCCCGCACGTGGGCATCGCGTGCACCGATTGCCACCCCAAGGCGACCGAGGTGCCGCACCCGGCCGGGATGCTGCAGGACAACCCCTGCGCCACCTGCCACGACGACGAGCTCAAACAGGTTAACGCCAGCGCCCACCGCGACCCGGCGGGCGGCTCGCACCTGCGGGCGGAGTGCTGGGCGTGCCACGGCGCGCACGACGTCCGCTCGCTCAAGGACCCGAAGTCGACGATGGCTCCGGTCAACGTCGCCTCCCGTTGCCTCGCCTGCCACAACAAGCGCGCGTACCTGGTCGGTGTGCACGGCCAGGGCGTCCAGCTGGCCGGGCTCGACGTCTCCGCGACGTGCATCTCCTGCCACGGCGGCCACAACATCCTGGCGCCCTCCGAGACCGGCTCGCGGGTCGCCCGGCGCAACATCTCGTTCACCTGCGGCAAGTGCCACGGGCGGGTCGCCGAGACCTACCGCAAGAGCGTGCACGGCGCCGCGCTGATGGCGAACGACAACCCCGACGTGCCGACCTGCTCGGACTGCCACGAGGCGCACGGAACGCCCGACCCGAACACCAACCAGTTCCGGCTCTCCTCGCCGGAGCTGTGCGGGCGCTGCCACAACAATGCGGCGATGATGGCCAAGTACGGAATCTCGACCAACGTCTACAAGACCTACGTGGCGGACTTCCACGGCACCACGGCGGAGCTGTTCCGCTCGTCGTCGCCGGATCAGCCGCTCAACCAGGCGGTGTGCTACGACTGTCACGGGTATCACGACGTGGAGTCGGTGCGCGGTGTCGGCAAGGCGCAGATCGTCAAGCGCCTCCTGGTCCGCTGCCAGGTCTGCCACAAGGCGGCGCAGGCCAGCTTCCTTAGCGCCTGGACCGACCACTACATCCCGTCGCCGACCAGGTATGCCCCGATCTACTGGGTGCGGGTGTTCTACCACCTCGTGATCCCCGGCACGATCGGGTTCTTTCTCCTGTACATCGCGGTCGACGTATGGGGCCGCCGCCGTCAGCGGAGGTCCTCATGACGAGCAAGGGTGAGAGGGTTCGGCGCTTCACCAGGCGGCACATCGCGAACCACTGGGTCATGCTCGTCACCTTCATCGGCCTGGTTGTCACCGGGATGCCGCAGAAGTACGCCTCGGCCGAGTGGGCCAAAGGGATCGTTCTGATCATCGGCGGGGTGGAGCGGGTCCGCTTCGTGCACCACCTCCTCGGCACGATCATGGCGTTTCAGCTCCTCTGGCACGTCCTCGAAGGTTTCTGGCTGCACCTCGTGAAGAACCGGCCGATGCCGATGGTGCCGGCGCTCGCCGACGTGCGCAACTTCGTCGACCAGGTCAAGTTCAACCTCGGCCTCGCGAAGGAGCCGCCGAGCATGGACCGCTACACGTTCGCCGAGAAGCTCGAGTACCTGGCCCTGGTCTGGGGCACGGTCCTCATGGTGGCGACGGGCCTGATCCTGCTCTACCCGGTGCGCTGGTCGACGCTCTTCCCGGGCGAGTGGATCCTGGCGGCCAAGGCCGCGCACGGCGGCGAGGCGGTGCTCGCGCTTCTTTCGATCCTCACGTGGCACTTCTACTTCGTCCACGTCCGCCACTGGAACAACGCGATCTTCACCGGTTCGCTCGACGCCGATGAGTACGCCGAGGAGCACCCGCTCGAGCTCGCGCGGATCCGCCGCGGCGAGGAAACGGTGGACGCCGGCTTCGAGGGCTGGCGGTTGCTCGTCTTCGTGCTCGTGGCCGCCGTGCTGGTCGGGGGCGTGGCGGCGCTGATGGTGTGGTTGCGCGGCACGATCCCCGGGATGGCGGCGTTCAGGCTCCTGCGCCTGTCGTGATGCCCTCACGACCGCTGACGGGGGTCTGTCAGAGTTGCGTCAGCGCAGGAACCGACCTATGATGTGAATGCCCGTCACGCGGGGCGAAGGGAGGGATCGATGAAGAGAGCTTTCATAGCGGTGGCTGTTGGGGTGGCCGTGCTCGGGTTGGGGACCCTGGTGGCCGGTGCGGCCCCGACCTACGTGGGCGCCGCGAAGTGTAAGATGTGTCACCACGTCGAGTACGAATCGTGGGCGAAGACCAAGCACGCCGAGGCGACCGACGTGGCCAAGAACGCGAAGGACCGGAAGTTCGAGCCGGCGTGCCTGGACTGCCACGCGACCGACAAGAGCGAGGCGTTGCCGGGGGTGCAGTGCGAGGCGTGCCACGGCGCGGGCTCCGAGTACAAGACCCTGTCGGTGATGAAGGACCTGGCCAAGGCGAAGGCGGCGGGTCTGGTGATGCCGACGCAGGAGACCTGCAACCGTTGCCACGACGGCAAGGAGCACCACAAGCACCAGGCGTTCAACCCGAACATCCACGCCCACAAGGCGAAGTAACTTCGCTCGCACGAGCGAGAACACGGGCGGCCCTCGGGCCGCCCGTCGTATTTGGAGCAGGAAGAGGGAAGACGGAAGAGGGAAGACGGAAGCTTTGTCTTTCGTCTACCTTCTACCTTCTACCTTCTACCTTCTACCATCTATCTTTCACTGGCAATCGTTCCCTACCAGGCCACGTCCACCTTGATCGGACCGCCGGAGTAACGGGAGACCAGCACGTGCCGGTTGCGCCGGCCGAAGAGGTAGACGTCGCGCGTGATGCGGACGTCGTCGGTGCAGTACTTCTCGATCAAATCGAGGCGCCCCTCCTTCCACCAGGCGAGCGCCTGCAGCCCGTCCGCGCTCTTCGGTGTCCCGAGGGTGGCCTGCGCCACCGAGTCGAGCTTGGGGCGAAAGCCGAGCCTGTCCTGCAGCTGGAACATGATGTCGAGGGTGGGAACGGTGTCGAACGGGACGTCGCGGTACCCCTTGAGGACCTCGTAGTCGAACCCGAGCAGGTTGAAGCCCACGACCAGCTCGGCCGAGCGCAGGTCATCGATCAACCGGCCCGCCTCCGGCTCGGTGTAGCCGCGGAAGCTGTCATCCTTGAACGAGTACACGACCCCGATCGACATCCCCAGCTCGCGCATCCCGCTGCGGCCGCCGACATCGCTGAACGAACGCTGGGTCTCCAGATCGAAGACGAGGATGTTGCGTCCGACCGGAGCTTCGCGCGACGAGTCGTCCTCGAAAAGGCTGAGCTGGCCGCTCCACTCCTCGGGTTCGCTGCGCCGCACGCCGGCCTCCTCGATCGCGTGAGTGTACCATGCGGGTGACGATGAAACTCGATCACTTCTCGATCGATAGCGCGCCGTCCTTGGCGGCGAAGGGGGTCGCTTGACGCCGGAACGGCGCAAGATCGTGGCCGCGTCGGTGGCGACCGGCACGGCGCTGGCCCTGACCGTGGCGAAGACCGCGATCGGCCTCGCGACCGGTTCGCTCGCGGTCATGGCCGCGGCGGTGGACTCGCTGATGGACGTCGCCTGCTCTGGGCTGAACGCCTACTTCCTCCGCATCGCCGCCGACCCGCCCGACGCCGAGCACGCCTACGGACACGGCAAGGCCGAGGCGCTCTCCGGCGTGATCCAGGCTGTGATCATCGCGGTGGGCGGCCTCTGGCTCGTGGGCCGCGGCGCGTGGCGGTTGGCGAAGCCGGAGGTCATCAGAAGCCCGGAAGCCGGCGTCGCGGTCACCGCGGCGGCGCTCGTCGTGTCGCTCGCACTGGTCGCCTACCTGCGGCACGAGGCGCGCGCGACCCGGTCGCTCGCGCTGCGCGCCGACGCGTTCCATTATGTGACCGACATCGCCACCAACGTGGTCGCCGGCCTCGCGCTGGTGCTCTACCGCGTGCTCGGCTGGAGCTGGCTGGACCCGGTCGCCTCGATCGTGATCGCCGCGTACATCGTCGTGAGCGCGGTCGGCATCCTGCGCGACGCCGGGGAGGAGCTGCTCGACCGCGGCCTGCCGCGCGAGACCGAGGACGAGGTCAAGCGGCTGCTCGTGGGCTTCGCCCCGGAGGTGCGCGGCTACCGCGCGTTCCGCTCGCGGCGCGCCGGCGGCACCACGTTCCTCGAGTTCCGCCTGCTCGTGGACCGCAACGCGTCGTTCGAGCGCTCGCACGAGATCACCGAGAGCGCGATCCGCCGCATCCGCGAGCGCCACGGCCCGCACACCGAGGTCATGATCGACACCGACCCGGTGTGAAACCGGGCACAGGGGTCCGGGCACCGAGCTCCGCAAGGCGAAAAGAGGGAAGAGGGAAGACCGAGACACGGCCGATGTCGGCCTCGTATTCCCTTTGCCCTCTACCCTCTTCCCTCTGACGCCTTTGACTCTTCACTGCGCGACGGGCTGCCCTACATCCCGTACAGGCCGTCGTCGTGGGTGGGGGCGCCGAGGGCGCCCTCGCCGTCCTCGCCGGCCTCGGCTTCGAGCTGGGGGCCGAGCTCCTCCTCGAGGGCGTCGGGGTCCTCGCCGGCCTCGAGGCGGCGGAACATCTCGGTCATCGTCGGGGTCATCGGCTCGCCGGAGGCCTCGGCGATGCGGCGCATCATCTGCGCCATCACGCGCGGATTCTCCGCGTCCTTCTCGTCGAGGCCGTCGGCCATCCGCATGACCTCGCTCTCCATCCGCGAGAGCGCCGCCTCGTCGGGCTGGCCGCCGTTCGGCTTGTCGGGCTTCTCCTTCGCCCTTCCCGTGACCGCGAACGCGGAGGGGACGCGGGTGAGGTTGGTGGCGCCGCACTTGGGGCAGGCGGGCTGCCGCGCCGGCGTCGGGGCCAGCGAGAGGAAGCTGTAGATCCGGTTGCAGGCAGGGCAGAGATACTCGAAGATCGGCACGTCACACCTCACATGACATCGGGCGACATTTTAGCCGAGGAGTGCGAGAGAGGCGCGGCCGGAGCTGCAAAACCGTGGATCGTGGGTCGTGGATCGTGGGTCGCGGCGGCGATCAGAAGGTAAGAGGGTAGGGGGAAGAAGGCAGAGGTTAGACGGAAGAGAGAAACGCAACCGCCCACGCACCGGGTTCGCGACGCCGTCGTGTATCCGTCTTCCCTTTACCTTCTTCCCTTTACCTTCTACCTCCTCCCCTTTGACCTCGAGCCCAGGTTCGCGCCCGACGAAGTGACGTTCGCAGTGGCCACCAGAGGCACGTAGAATGGCAGGTCATGGCGCTCGGACCGATCGTGAGGCTGGTGGCGGCGTTCCCTGCGCCGCTCGACACCGCCGTGGCGGCGGCGCGCACGTGCACGTCGGCGGTCGGGGTGGTGGAGCCGGCCGCGGTCGGCGGCGGCGCGGCGGTGGCGGGCGAGGCGGGGGAGGCGGCGCGCGCGCGGCGCGACGCGCTCGCCCGCTCGCTGTACGCGGCGGGGCACCACACGACGTTCCAGCACGCCCACTACCTGTTCGCGATCGAGCGCGTCAGCCGCCAGTTCGTCTGGTCGTTCCTGCACGCGCACCCGTTCGCGAACTCGGAGCAGGTGTCACAACGCTACGTCAAGGTCGGCCCCGACGAGGTGGTCGTGCCGGAGCTGCCTCCCGCCGCGGCCGCCGCGTTCGCGGCCACGGTGGCGGCCCAGCACGAGGCGTACCGCGCACTGGTCGCGCTGCTGTCGCCGGTGGCGACCTCCGAGCTGCTGGCGCGCTTCCCGGGGTGGCGCCGGCACCCGAAGCGGCTCGCCCGCCAGGCCGAGCGCAAGGCGCAAGAGGTGGCGCGCGCGGTGCTGCCGGTGGCGACGCACACCGCGCTGTTGCACACGGTCTCGTGCCTGACGCTGTTCCGCTATCGCCGTCTCTGCCTGCAGCACGACGTTCCGGCGGAGACGCGCCGAGTGGTGGACGCGATGGTCGCGGCCGCGCTCGCCCACGACCCGAGCCTGGCCGCCGTGCTCGAGGAGCCGATCCCGCTCGAGGCGACGCCGGAGCACGAGCTGTTCGCGGCGTTCCACGGCGCCGGCGTCCAGCCGGCCGCGTTTCGCGAGGAGTTCGACCGCGACCTCGGCGGGTTGACCTCGAAGCTGGTGGGGGGCGGGCGCGAGAACGTCGCCACGGTAGCGCGGGCGGTGCGGGCTGTGCTCGGCCTGCCGACCTCTCGCCTGGCCGACGACGACGCCGTTGGGCTCGCCCTCGACCCCGCCTCCAACCGGCTGCTCGGCGAGGACCTCAACCTTTCGACGGTGTCCAAACTCGGGCGCTGCCTCGACCACGCGCACTACACGTTCGCCCGCAAGCTGTCGCACGCGGCCGACTCGCAGGACCAGCGCCACCGCATGACGCCCGCGGCGCGACCGTTGCTCGCGGCCGTCGTGGACGACGAGCCGGATGTGATCGTGCCGCGCCTGGTGAGGCACGCGGGCGGCGAGGCGCTGGCGGCGTTCGACGCGGCGGTCGCGCGGGCGTGGGAGGGCGCCGCCGCGGTCCGCCGCCTGGGCGGCACCGCCGAGACCGCACTCTACCTGCTCCCCAACGCGCTGGCGATCCGCGTGGTCGAGTCGTCCAACCTGCTCAATCTGCACCACAAGCACCGGATGCGGCTCTGCTACAACGCGCAGGAGGAGATCTGGCAGGCGTGCCTCGACGAGGCGCTGCAGATCCGCGCCGCGGAGCCGGCGATCGGGCGCTGGCTGCTGCCGCCGTGCGCGGTGCGCCAGCGCGCCGGGCGCACGCCGTTCTGCCCCGAGGGCGACCGCTTCTGCGGCCTCGCGGTCTGGCGCCTCGACCCGAACGCTTACCACCGCATCATCTGAGGAAGTGAAGAGTTGAGAGTGAAAAGTGAAGAGTTGGAGGTGGGGAGCGGGCCGAGGACCAGAGGAGCAGAGGAGCAGAGGAGCAGAGGAGCAGAGGAGCAGAGGAGAAGGTTCCCTCTGGGGCGCGGTCGTCAAACTACCGAGGTTGTCCGCCTGTTTTCCTTTGTCGTTCCCTGACCCCTGATCCCTGACCCCGGTCTCTTCGACCCACGAACCACGAACCACGGTCTCTCGCCTCTCCCGTGCTAGCATCCGAGCCCGTGAGCACAGTTGCGAAAACGACCCAGCGTGGCGTGTTGGTCTTGGCGGACGGGGCGCAGGCGGCGTTCGCGGCCGGCGCGGTCGCCGAGCTGGCGCGCGCCGGCGTCGCCTGGCGGCGCGGGGCCGGGGCGGGGCTCGGCGCGCACGCCGCGCTGCTCGCCGTGCTCGGCGAGGCGGCCGAAAGTGAACGCCGCTGGCGGCGGCAGGCGGAGCTGAGCTGCCCGCTGTTGCGCTCGCGGCTGGCCGCGGCGCGCGAGCGCCTGGGCGAGACGCCGGGGATCACGGCGAGCGTCGACGCCTGGAACTTCGCGGGCTGGCTCGACGACGCCTCGCTCGCGGAACACCTCGCCCCGGAGCTGGCGGCGGTTCCCGAGCGCCTGACCCGCGCCGGCGCGGGGCTGGCGGTGGCGGTCGAGGACCTCGGCGAAGGGCGCTCGCGCTGGGTCGACCTGACCGAGGTGGGCGCGGCCGAGGCCGGCGTGCTGCTGCGTGCGGCAGCGGCGTTCCCGGGCGGCTGGCCGCCGGTCGACGTCCCCGGGGGTCGCTTCGCCGGACCGCTGTGGGGCGGCGTCGGCGTCGGGCTCGGACGGGCACCGTGGGCGGGGGACGCGCTCGAGTGGGACGTCGTGTGCGGGTTTCCGGTGCCGGTCGTGGCGCGGCCGGCGCTCGGGGGCTCGCTCCTGGAGCTGATGCAGCGGCGAGTCGAAGGAGCCGCGGCCGCCGGCGTCTCTAATTGGCTCGAGGCGCGGGGCGGGCGCTCGGTGCGCCTGATCGCGCCGACCGAGGCGGCGTGGCGCGCGGCCTCCGGGCGGGCGGGTGCGGAGCTGGGCGTCGAGTACCCGCTGCCGTGGGAGCGCAACGGCGAGCTGACCGCCGTCGCGCTCGCGTGCGGCGCCGCGGCGGCGAAGATCGTTTCGATTCCAGGCTCGTAGCGGGGGTTGCTGGTGCGGCCGCGGTCGCGGCCGCCGGAGGGTGCGATGCGAAGGTCCGTGCTGGTCCCTTTCCTGTCCCTGTGTGGCGCGGCTGCGCTCGCGGCCGTCCCGACGATGCCGCGGTACCCGGCCCCGTCGCCCGACGGCAGCCGGATCGCGTTTTCCTGGCAGGGCGACCTCTGGGTCGCGCCGGCCGCGGGCGGCGCCGCGCAGCGCATCACCGCCAACCCCGGGTACGACTTCCGCCCGGTGTGGTTCCCGGACGGGACGCGGCTGGCGTTCAGCTCGGACCGCGACGGCTCCGATGACGTCTTTGTCGCCGAGTTGGGCGGCGGCGGCCCGCGGCGGCTGACGTTCCACGAGGCGGCCGACGCCGCCCAGGGGGTGCTCGGCGACGACGTGGTGTTCACCTCGCGCCGCCACGAGGCGTGGAGCCGGATGCCGGCGGTGTACCTGGTCCCGGCGGCGGGCGGGACCGAGCGGCTGGCGTGCCGGGTCCTCGCGCTGGAGGCGGCGCCGTCGCCCGACGGGCGCTACCTGGCGCTGGTGCGCGGCGGCACGCCGGGCGACCGCCGCCACTATCGCGGCGCGGCCAACCGCGAACTGTGGCTGTACGAGATCGCCACCGGCCGGGTCGAGCGGCTGACCTCGACGCCGTGGGACGAGGACGGGGTGGCGTGGGCCGGCAACGGGGCGCTGGTGTACCGCAGCGACAACGGCGGCGCCGACCGCAACCTCTTCCGCCTCGACCTGGCGATACGCCAGGCCGTGCAGCTCACCCACCACGAGGGCGCCGACGTCCGCGCCCCCCGCACTTCGGCCGACGGCCGCGTCGCGGCCTACGAGCTGTGGGACGCGGTGTGGACCGTCGCGACGGACGGCTCGGCCGCGCCGCGCCGGCTCACGTTCGACGTGCCCGTCGACGCGCTCGAGCCGGCGGTTTCGCGCGCGGACGTGCACGACGGGGCCGAGGAGGTGGCGGCCTCGCCGGACGGCAGCCAGGTCGCGCTGGTCGTGCGCGGCGACGTCTTCGTCGTCGCGCGACGCGCGAAGGAGCTGACCTCGGTGACGGCGCCGCCGACGGCGCGGGTGACCGACACCACGGCGCGCGAGCGCGACGTCGCCTGGAGCCCGGACGGGAAGGAGCTCGTCTACGCGTCCGACCGCGACGGGCAGCTCGACCTGTTCGCCGCCCGACCGACGGACCGCAACGACGGGAAGTTCTACCGCACCACGAGCTTCACCGAACGGCGGCTGACCGGCTCACCCGAAGACGAGCAACAGCCGGCGTTCTCCCCGGACGGCAAGTGGCTCGCCTACGTGCGGGGCAAGGGCGACCTCGTGGTCGCCGCGGCCGACGGGTCGGCCCCGAACGTGCTGTTCCGTCACTGGGGGCGGATCGAGTACTCGTGGTCTCCCGACTCGAAGTGGATCGCGTTCTCGCGCGAGGACCAGGCGTTCAACGAGGAGGTGTGGATCATGCCGGCGGCCGGCGGCGAGGCGGTCGACGTTTCGCAGCACCCGGGCCAGGACACGCGCCCGGTATGGTCGCCGGACGGACGCCGCCTGTACTGGCTGTCCAAGCGCCACGCCCACCGGGTCGGCGTGTGGGCCGTGTACCTGACGAAGGCCGACGACGAGCGTAGCCCGGAGGAGTGGCTGGAGCAGTTCGAGGACGAAAACGGCGGCAAGCCCGGGCTGCGGGAGGGCGCCGGCGAGGCCGGGAACGGCGAGCGGCCCGCCAAGCGCGGCGCCCGGCCGGCGCCGAGGCCGGTCGCGATCGACTTCGACGGCCTGTACGAGCGCGTGCGGCCGCTGACCGACGTGCCGGGCGACGTCGGGGAGTTCGCCGTCGCCCCGGACGGCAAGACGGTGGCGTTCACGGCGGCGCTCGAGGGGGAGCGCGACCTCTACAAGGTCCGCTGGGACGGCAAGGAGCTCTCGCGTCTGACCACCGGCGGCGCCGACCCCAGGCAGGTCGCGTTTGCGGAGGACGGCAAGACCGTCTTCTACCGCACCGGCAAGGGCACGGTGGGCAACGTGCGGCTGGAGGGGAAGCCGGGCGACCCGGTGCCGTTCTCGGCGCGGGTCGTCACCGACCGGGCCGCGATGCGGGCGCAGGTGTTCGACGAGGCGTGGCGGGAGCTGGACCGCTGGTTCGCCGACCCGCACTTCCACGGCCGCGACTGGACGGCGCTGCACGCCCGCTACCGGCCGCTGGCGGTGGCCGCGGTGGCGCGCCGCGACTTCGACGACGCCGTCAACCTGATGCTCGGCGAGCTCAACGCGTCGCACATGGGGTTCCGCCCGCCGGCCGGCGGCCACCACGCGAAGACGGGTGAGTTGGGGATCGAGGTCGAGCCGGCGGCGGACGGCAACGGCGTGCTGGTCACCGAGGTGCTCGCCGATACGCCGGCGGCGCGGGTGGACGTGAACCTGCGGCCGGGGGAGCGCATCACGGCGGTCAACGGCGCGGCGATCGGCCCGCACGTCAACTTCTTCTCCGAGCTCGCCCAGACGCTGGGACAGCGGGTCCGCCTGCGGATCGCGGGCACCGGAGGGACGCGCGACGTGACCCTCACCGCCGGCGACGTCGAGGACGGGCGGCAGGCGCGCTACCGGACGTGGGTCAAGCAGCGCCGCGCGATCGCGGAGCGCCTCTCGGGCGGGAAGCTCGGCTACATCCACATCCAGGGGATGAACGAACCCTCGCTCGAGGAGTTCGAACGCGACCTTTACGCCGCGGCGAACGGCAAGCAGGGGTTGCTGATCGACGTGCGCAACAACGGCGGCGGCTGGACCACCGACTACCTGATGGCGATCCTGTCGGTGCGGCGGCACGCCTGGACGCTGCCGCGCGACGGCGATCCCACGGTCAAGGCGTACCCGACGGCGGAGCGGCTGCCGCTGCCGGCGTGGACGCGCCCGGCGGCCGCGCTGTGCGACGAGGCGAGCTACTCCAACGCCGAGATCTTCTCGTGGGCGTTCCAGACCCTCAAGCGCGGTCCCGTGGTCGGCATGCAGACGTTCGGGGCGGTGATGTCCACCGGCGGCGCCCGGCTGACCGACGGCTCCTTCGTCCGCCTGCCGACGCGGGCGTGGTTCGTGGCGGGCTCCAACGTCGACGAGGAGAACCACGGCTGCGTGCCCGACGTCGTCGTCGAGCAGCCGCCGGCGGACGACATGGCGGCGGGCGAGGATGCGCAGCTCGGCAAGGCGGTGGACGTGCTGCTGGCGAGGCTGCCGGCCGACCCGGCGCAGCTCCCCTGGTGATTCCCGGCCGGACGCCGCGGCGGCACGCCTGCGCTAGACTTGCCGGGTATCCGGGGAGGTGCCCATGGAAGACGAACGAACTCGCCCCCGCCCGAGCGCGCTGGGGCGTGCGTTGCTGCTCGCCGTGGCGCTGGCGTGGGGTTGCGCCGCGTTGTTCGCGACCAAGATCGGCGACATCGAGAAGACGCCCGGGCAGTACGACGGCCGCACCGTGACGATCGCTGGCAAGGTCACCGCGACGCACGACCTGCTGGTGGTGAAGTACTACGAGGTCAACGACGGGACCGGCGAGATCGCGGTCGTGACCGACAGCGCGTTGCCGAAGGAAGGCGAGCACGTGCGCGTCAAGGGCCAGGTCAAGCAGGCGTTCGCGATCGGCACGGCGCACCTGGTCGTGATCGTCGAGCAGCCGCCGTCAAGGTGACCGCCGGTCCGGTGAGGACGGGAGTTCGGCAGGGAGCGCCGGCGGTGCGCGCCGCCGCGCTGGGGCTCGCGATCACCCTGCTGGCGGCGGGGACGGCCGCGGCCCAGGCCGCCGGCGACATCGTCGCCCAGCTCAAGCGCGACGCGACGTCGCTCATCACCATCGATCGGCCCCCGACCGGCGGCCAGCTCGCCCTCGGGCTCGGTCTGTTCGCGCTCGTCTCCAGTGCCGACCCGCACCTCTCCGAGCAGAGCCGCGCTCACCTCCCGGGCTGGGTGGACCACTTCAAGAGCGGCGGCGCGACCGGCAGCGCGAACACGGTCGCGGTCGCGCTGGCAGCCGGGGGGCTGCTCGCCGGCGATCACCGGGTCACGACCGGCGGTCTGACGCTGCTCGAGGGGAACGTCGTGCTCGGGGTCGTCCTGCAGCTCTCGAAGCGCGCCTTCGGGCGCGTGCGGCCGAACCATCCCGGGCCGGGGCGCTGGTTCGCCGGCGGCGACTCGTTCCCGTCGGACCACACCGCGCACGCGTTCCTCGTCGCGTCGGTCCTCGACGCGGTGATCGACCGGCCGGCGTGGCGCTGGGCGCTCTACCCGCTGGCGTCGTGCGTCGCGCTCGACCGCTTGCACGAGGGCGTCCACTATCCGACCGACGTGATCGCGGGCGGCCTGCTCGGGTGGTGGATCGGCCACCGCCTGTCGGTATCGCACGGCCTGGCCGGACGACCCGGCCACGTCGCGGTTTCCTGGGCCCCGATCCCGGGCGGCGCGCTGATTGCGGCTCGCGCCGCGTTCTGAACGCCGCTCTCGGAGTGCCGCCAAGGCCCCGTAGATCGCGTCTGACCGACGTACAATTCAACGTTGGAGGCGCGATGCCGCGCGAGATTCGTCTCTTCAACACGTTGACCCGTCGGGTCGAAACGTTCCGGCCGCTCGAGCCGGGCCGCGTCCGCATGTACACCTGCGGCCCGACGGTCTACAACTTCGTCCACATCGGGAACCTGCGCACGTTCCTCTTCGAGGACGTGCTGCGCCGCACCCTCGCGGCGTTCGGCTACCGGGTCACGCAGGTGATGAACCTGACCGACATCGACGACAAGACGATCAAGGGCGCCGCCGCAGAGGGCGTCACCTTGCGCGAGTTCACCGACCGGTACGTCGAGGCGTTCTTCGCCGACATCGACGCCCTCCGCGTCCAGCGTGCCGAGCACTACCCGCGCGCCACCGAGTTCATCGCGCACCAGGTGGCGCTGGTGCGCCGTCTGAGCGAGCGCGGCCACACCTACGTGCAGGACGGCTCGACCTACTTCCGCATCGCCACGTTCCCCGGCTACGGCAAGCTCTCCGGCCTCGACGTCAACGAGGTCAAGGCCGGCGCCCGCGTCGACGCCGACGAGTACGAGAAGGAGGACGTGCGCGACTTCGTGCTCTGGAAGGCGGCCAAACCGGGCGAGCCGGCGTGGGACACGGAGCTGGGGCTGGGCCGGCCGGGCTGGCACCTGGAGTGCTCCGCGATGGGGATGGCGCTCCTCGGCGAGAGCTTCGACATCCACACCGGCGCGGTGGACAATATTTTCCCGCACCACGAGAACGAGATCGCCCAGAGCGAGGGCGCCACGGGCCGGCCGTTCGTCCACACCTGGCTGCACGCCGAGCACCTGGTGGTCGAGGGGCAGAAGATGGCGAAGTCGGCGGGGAACTTCTTCACCCTGCGCGACCTCCTCGCGAAGGGGCACTCGCCGCTCGCGATCCGCTACCTCCTCGTCTCCGTGCCGTACCGCCAGAAGCTCAACTTCACCTTCGACGGCCTGCACGCCGCCGCCGCGGGGGTGGAGCGCATCGGCAACACGCTGCGCCGTCTCGCGCACACTCCGGCGGCGGCCGGAGAAGGGGCTCTGCCGGCGGCGGCGGTCGAAGAGTTCCTGGCCGAGTTCGACGGCGCTCTCGCCGACGACCTCAACACGGCCCGGGCGCTGGCCGCGGTGCACACGCTGCTGACCAGGGTCAACCAGGCGCTCGACGCAGGCGGGATCGGCGAGAGGATCCGCGCTGGCGTCGAGGCGGCGCTCGCTCGCGTCGACGCGGTGCTCGGTATCGTGCCGAGCGTCGAGTCCGAGGGAGCGGGAGACGCGGAGATCGACGCGCTCGTCGCCGAGCGCAACGCCGCGCGCAAGGCGCGCGACTTCGGGCGTGCCGACGCGATCCGCGGCGAGTTGACGGCGCGCGGCATCGTGCTCGAGGACACGCCCCACGGAACCGTCTGGCACCGCTCAGCCTGATCGGGCCCGCACGGGGTCCGGCCTTGGCACGGGCGGTATCATCGAAGCAAAGGCGAAAGGAGGCTTCCATGAGCGCACGGGATCCGATCGGAGAGCTGGTGCTCCTCGCCCGCGGCGCGGCCGAGGCGGGGGAGGACTGGGGCTTGCGACTGCGGCGGGAGTGGCTGCCGCGGACGATCGCCGCGACGTCGCGCCCGGAGATCGGA
>JAKAFI010000016.1 GCA_021818005.1 Acidobacteriota bacterium
GCCGCGGCCGGCCCGGCGCTGCCCGCCGCGCGCGCCGCCGGCGCCACGGCCCGCTCCGAGCCGGCGGCGTACACGCGCGAGACGTTGTACGAGTACATCGACGGCGCCGCCGAGGCGTACCTCGCCCGCGGCTTCGAGCAGTGCCTGACGGCCACGTACACGTTCGCCGCGGCGGCCGGCTCGCTCGACGTCACGGCCGAGGTCTACCGCTTCGCGAAGGCGGCCGACGCGGAGCACCAGATGCAGGCGGAGCGACCGGCGGACGCCGCCCCGCTCGCGGGCGTGGCCGGCGCGTTCGCCGACTCGTCGACGCTCGTCGCCACGCGCGGCGCCGACTACCTCAAGCTCACCGCCCTCGCGGCCGGGGACGACGCCGCTCGCGCGATGGCCGGCATCGCCGCCGCCTGGCGGCAGGACCGCCCGTGAGCGACCCCGAGCGGCCGGGGATCACGAGGCGCGAGGCGGTGCTCCGCCTCGCCTCCACGGCCGCCGCGGCGGCGGCCGTGGGCGTGGGGGTCGCGGTCTTCCACGATCGCCGGCTGGTGACCGCGGCGGCGGCCGCGATCCCCGATTGGCGCGTGCCGATCGCGTCGCGCCCGCCCGCGGCGGCGGCGCGCGGCGCCGACCCGGCGGCCAACGTTCGCCGCGCGGTGGCCGCGCTCGGCGGGGTCGGGCGTTTCGTGCGTCCCGGCGAGAGCGTCCTGATCAAGCCGAACGTCGGCTGGGACCGCCTCCCCGAGCAGGCGGCGGACACCGACCCGGCGGTCGTCGCCGAGCTGGTGCGCCTGTGCCGCGACGCCGGCGCCCGCCGCGTCGTCGTCGCCGACCTCTCCTGCAACGACCCGCGCCGCTGCTTCGCCAGCTCGGGGATCGCGGCCGCCGCCGGCGCCGCCGGAGCCGAGGTGCTCGACGCGCGCCGGTTGCGGCTGACGCCGGCCGCGCTCGCCGGCCTCGCGCAGGGCCTCGAGGTCGTCGAGGAGCTGCTGCAGGCCGACCGCGTGATCAACGTGCCCGTCGTCAAGCACCACTCGCTCTCGGGCGTCACCATCGGCATGAAGAACTGGTTCGGCGTGCTCGGGCCGGGCCGCAACCGGCTGCACCAGGAGATCGACCGCGCCGTCGCCGAGCTCGGGGCCACGTTCCGCCCGACGCTCACGCTCGTGGACGCGACCCGGATCCTGGCCGCCAACGGTCCGGTGGGGGGCAGCCTCGCCGACGTCCGCGCCGTCGGCGCCGTGCTGGCCGCCACGGACCCGGTGCTCGCCGACGCCTGGGGCGCCTCCCTGCTCGGGCGCCGCCCCGCAACGCTCGGATTCATCGCCCAGGCGGAGCAGCGCGGCCTCGGCCGCGCCGACCTCGCCCTCGTGCAGGAGCTCGGCACCGCATGAAGACCGTGGTCCGTGGACCGTGGACCGTGGTCCGAGCACGGCTCATCAGCCCGACGGCGAACTCGCGGGAGGCCCTCGCCCCGCCACCGCCGGCCACGGGCGCGCTCAGGCTTCTCCTTCCGTTCATTTACTGTCCACGGACCACGGTCCACGGACCACGGTCATGAGGTGGACGATCCGCATCCGGGTGCTCTACCAGGCGTTCTTCCTGTTCGTCTTCGTCTGGCTGCTCGATCGCCTCGCGGCCGGCGACCCGCGCGCGTTCCCGTACACGGTCTTCCACCACGGCGACCCGCTCAGCGCGACCGGGACGGCGCTCGCCGCCGGAACGATCCCGGGTGCGCTGGCGTGGTCCGCGGCGCTGATCGGCCTCACCCTCCTGCTCGGCCGCGTCTTCTGCGGCTGGGTCTGCCCGCTGGGGACGTTGCAGCAGCTCGCGAGCTTCCTCTTCTCCGGGCGCTCGCGGCGGGAAAGCCTCCTGGTGAACCGCCATCGCCGCTGGTACGCCCTCAAGTACTACGCCCTCGCCGCGCTCCTCGTCGGCGCGCTCGCCGGCACGCTGCAGACCGGCGTGCTCGACCCGCTCTCGCTCACCGCCCGCGGGCTCGCCTCGGGGGTTTGGCCGGTGCTGCCCGGAGGGCGGCCGGTGCCGGGCGGCTGGCTCGCCGCGCTGTTGCTCCTCGGCATCGTGGTGGCGAGCCGGTGGATCCCGCGACTATTCTGCCGCGCCTTCTGCCCGCTCGGCGCGCTGCTCGGCGTGTTCGCGCGCTTCGCCGTGTTCCGTATCCACCGTGGCGACGATGCATGCAACTCCTGCACGCTGTGCGCGTTCGCCTGCCAGGGCGCCGACGAACCGTTGGGCCGCCACCGGGTCGGCGAGTGCATGGTGTGCCTCAACTGCGTTTCCGCCTGCCCCGAGTCGGCGATCGGCTACCGTGCGCTGCCCCCTCTCCCGCAGCCGCCGCCACCCGACCTGTCGCGCCGGACGCTGGTCGGGACCGTGCTCACCTCGCTGGCGGTCGCGCCGCTGCTGCGCGCCGCCGGCGGCGGCCGCGCCACGGCCCGGGCCGGCCTCCTGCGACCGCCCGGCGCGCTCGCCGAGAACGGGTTCCTCGAGCGCTGCGTCAAGTGCTCACTGTGCCAGCAGGCGTGCCCGACGGGCGCCATCCAGCCGGCGATCGCCCAGG
Source organism: Acidobacteriota bacterium (assembly GCA_021818005.1). GTDB lineage: Bacteria > Acidobacteriota > Thermoanaerobaculia > Thermoanaerobaculales > Thermoanaerobaculaceae > RBG-13-68-16. The sequence continues at coordinate 2,576 of JAKAFI010000016.1, forward strand.
CCGGCGTCGAGGGGTTCTGGACCCCCGTGATCGTGCCGCGCCGGGGTTGGTGCGAGTTCGCCTGCACGCGCTGCGGCGAGGTCTGTCCGACCTCGGCGATCACACGCCTCTCGGCGGCCCGCAAAACGGGCTACGACGGGAAGCCCCCGGTGCGCATCGGCACCGCGTTCGTCGACCGCGGCCGCTGCTTGCCGTGGGCGATGCAGACGCCGTGCATCGTCTGCGAAGAGATGTGCCCGACCGACCCGAAGGCGATCTGGCTCGAGGCGGCGGTCGAGACCGCCCGCGATGGGAGCGAGCGCCGACTGCAGCGCCCTAGGGTCGAGCCCGCCCGCTGCGTCGGATGCGGCATCTGCGAGAACAAGTGCCCGGTGGGCGAGGACGCCGCGATCCGCGTCACCTCGGTCGGGGAGACGCGCAACCCGCTCAACCGGCTGCTCGCCGGGGAGCCGCCTTCGTGAGGCCGAGGTTGCGCTTCCCACCGGGCGGGCTTATCAGTGGTGGTATGCGACGCTTCGCTCGGTTGTCCGGAGTGCTGATGGGGGTGCTCATGACGACGAACACGGTGCGAGCCGAGGTGCGACCGCCCGCGGTGGCGGGCGCGTTCTACGCCGGCAACGCCGCGCAGCTCGAGCGCGACGTCACGGGCTATTTGCGCGGGGGCGCCGGCGGGGTGCCGCCGGTCGCCGTGATCGCGCCGCACGCCGGCTACGTGTTCTCCGGCGCCACCGCGGGCAAGGCGTTCGCCGCGCTCGCCGGCGCGAAGTTCACGCGGGTGATCCTGCTCGGCCCATCGCACCAAGCCGACTTCCGCGGCGGCGCGCTGCCGGCGGCCGGGATCACCGCGTTCGCGACCCCGCTCGGGGAGATGCCGGTGGACCGCGCCGCCGTCGCGGCGCTCGCTAGGTGGCCGGAGTTCGCCGGGCCGACCCGCGCCCACGACCGGGAGCACTGCCTCGAGGTCGAGCTGCCGTTCCTGCAGGCCACGGTCGGCGCGGTGCCGATCGTCCCGATCATCGTCGGGCACTCGACCGACCGGACGCTCGCGCTCGCCATGGCGCGCCGACTCGCGGAGCTGGTCGGGCCGGGCACGCTGGTGGTGGCGTCGTCGGACTTCACGCACCACGGCGCCGCGTACGGCTACGAGCCGTTCCCCGAGGACCGCTCGCTGCCGGCGACGCTGACCGCCCTCGCGCGCTCGACCGCGGGGCGCGCCGCCGCGGTGGACCCGCGCGGCTTCACCGAGCAGATCGACACGAGCAGCGACACGGTGTGCGGCGCCCGCCCGATCACGGTGCTGCTCGAGCTGCTCGCGCACGCCTTCCGCGGCCGCGGGACCGTCGTCGACGTGACGACTTCGGCGGCGGTCAGCGGCGACCTGGCGCAGGTGGTCGCCTACGCCGGCGTGGACTTCGACGGGAGCTGGGGGCCGTGGCGCGACGGCCCGCCGGCGCCTCCCCTGACGACGCTGAGCGCCGCCGAGCAGAAGGCCGTGCTGGCGCTCGCGCGCGCCACCCTGGAGACGCACCTGACGCACGCGGGGCAGCTCGCCGACTGGTTCGCGGCCAACCCCGTCACCGGCAACCTCGCGGCGCCGGCGGGTGTGTTCGTCACGGTGAACAACATCGGCGCCAAGGCGCGAGCCCAGGGCAAGCTGCGCGGCTGTATCGGCACGATGGAGGCGCGCGAGCCGCTGGTGGACGCGATCGTGGAGGCGGCCGTCTCGGCGGCCCACGACCCGCGGTTCCGCGCCCTCGACGCGTCGGAGTTGCCGCAGGAAGCGCTCGAGGTGTCCGTGCTCTCGCCGATGCGCGAGGTCGCGGGCCCGGAGGAGATCGTACTCGGCACGCACGGCGTGCTCCTCTCCAAGGGCGGCCGCCACGCCGTTTTCCTCCCGCAGGTGGCGACCGAGACCGGGTGGGATCTGCCGACGTTTCTCTCGGCGCTGGCGCAGAAGGCGGGCCTGCCGCCGGACGCGTGGCGCCGCGGCGCGACGTTCGAGGTGTTCACGGCGCAGGTGTTCGGCGAGGAGTAACCAGGGCCGGCGCCCGCCGGCGCGCCGGCCGTTCAGGACGCCTGCTACCGCGAGGGCGGCTGGCCGAACCAGCACTGGGGCGCCAGCCGGTGCGCGGCGGCATAGTGCTCGCCGGCCGCGGCGGGGTCGCCCGCCGCGACCAGAGCGTCGGCGAGGACGCGCTGCGCCAGTGCCGTCCACAGCCGCGCCTCGAGCTCGGTGCGGCTGTCGAGAGCCAGGACGCCGAGCGCTGTCCGTGCCTCCCCCACGGCCGCCGAGGCCTTTCCCGCCTGTGCCTGCGCCCGCGCGACGAGCAGCCGGGCCAGCGGTCCGATCTCGTCGTCGCGCGCGAGCGCCAGGCCCTCGCGCTCGGCGGCCGCCGCGTCGCCGTCACGTTCGAAGCGCGCCCAGAGGGCCAGCACGCGGTCGGCCCGGAACAGCGTGAGGTCGGCTCCTTTGAGATCGAATGACGAGGGCGACCACAGGCCGCGGCAGAACGCCCACACGGGCTCGAACAACATGAGCAACTGGGGCGCTTGGGTCACGCTGGCACCGGAGACGCGGCTGACCACGCGCCGATACAGCGCCTCGTCACCTTCGCGAGTGGCAAGCACGAGAAGGTCGAACGCCGCGTCGAGCCCGCCCCTGCCGGCGGGGCGCGGCCGGACCGCCTCCATGAGGGCATCCACCGCCGGCTCCGTCCGCCCGGCGATCGCGAGCTGCTCGCCGAGACGTAGCCAGAGGTCGGGCTCCTCCGGCGCGCGCTGGGCGGCGGCCGTCAGCAGCGCCACCGCGTCGTCGTGGCGACCCGCGATCGCCATCGCCCGGGCCAGCATCAGCGTGCGCGCCAGCCGCATCGGCGGCTCGGCCAGCACGTCGGCATGATCCCGACCGAGCCCGGCCATGAGCCGGTCCGCGTCCCCGCGGCCCGCCTTGACCTCCAGACACGCGGCGGCGAGGGCCGCCCAGAACCGCTGCCTCGGCTCCGGGCCGCGCCCGAACAGCGGCGAGCCGCGCGGGTTGCCGGAAGCGTCAAGTTCGACCAGCGACGGCCCGTCCCGCACCTCGATGCCGGAGCGGCCCGCCTTGACGATCTCAAAGTTGCCCCGGCTGAGGCCGAGCGGCACATAGGCGATCAGCGGGGACCCGGCGCTCCCGCGGTCGACCGTCCAACTCTCCAGGTCCGGCGAGACGCACGTCGGAGGCGAGGCGAGGCGGGCGCGGGACGGGGGGGCGAGGATCACGATCACGCTTTGGTAACCGAGGCGGTTGTTGATCCCGGTCGCGAGCACTACCGGCGCGCCGGGTCCAAGGTCCGCGGTCTGCAGCCGGTGAAGGTGTCCCGAGTTGTACAGCAGCAACCCCGGACGCCCGCCATCGGCCGCGTCCCAGGCCCCGATGACGGACGGGAACCACGGCACCGACTGGTTGACCCATCCGAGCGCCGGGTGCGCGTGGCCGAGGTCGAGGGCGAACAGCGTCGGCATGTCGACGGCCGACCCGACACCGGCGTACCGGCTCGCCAGGCCGCCAGGCTCCACCGAGGCGAACCGTGCGCGCTCGCGGCCGTCGGCTCCGATCACCGCGATGTCGTCCGTCCCGGCCGGCTGCCCCTTCCCAGCCGGAACGCTGCTGATGGCCACCTGAGGCGTGCCCTCGCCGAGAAAATCGCCGACCACGGCGTCGAACGCCTTGCCGACGTCCTGCCGCCGCCAGAGTTCGTGGTGGTGTGCGTCGGTCACGACCAGCTGACCAGGCGTGATGCGCACCGTCGCCGGCGGCCCGCGACGCGCACCCGCCCACACGGCGAGCAACCCGGCCGCCGCCGTGATCGCGGCCGCGATCAGCGCGGCGCGCCGCCAGAACCGCGGTGAGACGAACACCCGCTTGCGCCGCAGCGCGTCGAGCGCGCTGGCCGCGTCCGCCCAGCGGTCGCCGGCCGACTTCTCGAGCAGGCGGCCGACGAAGCGAGCGAACCAGGCCGGGCACTCCTCCCGCCGCGAGCGCACGTCGGGCGGCGGCGCGTGCAGGTGCTTGTCCGCGACCTCGAAGCTCGAGTTCCCAGAAAACGGCATCTCCCCCGTCAGCAGGTGGAAGAGAGACACACCCAGGCCGTAGAGGTCCGCACCGGGCGCGGGATCGAGTCCACGGATCTGCTCGGGGCTCATGTACCCGGGGGTCCCGACCGCCATCGCGGTTGCGGTGAGGTCGCCACCGCCCTCCAGCGGCCGCACGAGGCCGAGGTCGGCCAGGCGCACCCGGCCGTTCCCGTCGAGAAGCAGGTTCGACGGCTTGACGTCGCGGTGCACGACCCCGCGGCCGTGCAGATAGGCGAGCGCGTCGAGGACCTCGTCGGCGACGGCGAGTACCTGGCCGATCGGCAGCGGCCCGTCGTCGAGACGGTCAGCGAGCGTCCCGCCGCTGATCCACTCCATGACGACCGCGAGGCGGCCGCCGGTCTCGATCAGCTCGAAGACACGGACCAGCCCGGGATGCGACAGCGACCGGCCGAGGCGCACCTCGCGACGCAGGCGCTCGCGCTGCGTCTCCCCAAGGTCGTCACGGAACAGTTTGACCGCCACCCACTCGCCGAGCTCGAGATCCTGGGCGAGCCAGACCTCCGCCTGGCCGCCGGTGCCGAGCCGGCGCGCCGCTCTCCAGCGCGGGGGCAGCTCGAACGGCACCTCCGCGGGCGAGGCCGCGACCCCGAAAAACGTCAGGGTCTTGGGGAGTTCACGCTCGACGTCGGGCACCATCGTGGGCGGATTATAGCCGTCGAACTGCCGGCGGCGGCGCTCCCCGGGCACCTCGTCGCGCCCCTACCAGTCGTATTTCACGCCGAGCTGGTAGCGGCGCGGCGCCAGCAAGAGTCGGGGCGCACGATAGGCGAACTCGGGGTCGTTGTGGGCCTCCTCGATCCTGATCGGCCCCTGGTTGTCGAGGGCGTTCATGACGTCGAGGACCAGCCGCCAGCGTCCCGGCCGCCCCACCGGAATCGCGTAGCCGATGCGGAGGTCGACCGTGGTGTACGACGGCTCCCTCCCCATTCCCGTGCGCACGTAGCTGCCGTCGGGGAGCTGGTGGTTGTAGTAGATGTCGTAGCTTCCCGGCCGGAAGATGTCCGACTCGGTGAACACCGCGCCGCTGTTCCAGTAGACGAGCGCCCCGACCTCGAGGCGCCACGGAGTCCGGTACGACCCGAATACCTTGACCTGGTGCTCGACCGTTCCCGGCAGCGGCCCGTACATGTACGGCTGGCGAGGGTCGAGGGCGAGGAAGTCGCCCTGCAGGTTGGCGTCGCCGTTGGACGTGCTGTTCCCCTCGGCGCGCGCCCACGAGTACTGCAGGCTCGCGCCCCAGACGCCGTTGAAACGGCGCTCCAGACTGAGGTCGAGCCCCCACGCCCGCCGCTTGCCCCCGACGAGGTTGCCGAGGAAGTAGTTGACCGCGCCGGGGCCCGATGGGGGATAGCCGAACTGGGCCGGCGTCAGGGCCAGCCGCCCGGCGACGGCCGGGTTGAAGTAGACCGAAGGGTCGTAGTCCTCGATCAGGTGGTCCTCGCGGCGGTGGTAGAACTGGGCGAGCACCGTCGTCCCGCACGCCAGGTCGGCGCGGTAGGCCAACTGCACCTCGGTCGCCGTCTGGTTCTCGAGGTCGGGGGCGAACCCGGCGTCGCGGGCGAGCCTCGCCGAGCCCCTCGTGCGGTAGGTGAACCAGTCGCCGCCCAGGAACACCTGGTCCTCCCAGACGCTCCCCGAGAGGTTGCCGGCGAAGCGGATCATCGGCGACAGCAGCGGGTCGGAGTAGCGCGCGAACGCCAGCGAGAGCGTCTGTCTCCCGTTGCCGCGGACGTCCCACGCGACGCCCAGGCGCGGGTATACCGCCGGGCTCATCGCCAGGATCGTCGAGTCGTCCGAGGCGAAGTAGCGGAGCCTCTCGACCCGCGCCCCGATCTGCACCGCCCAGCGCTCGAGGCGCCAGTCGTCCTGCAGGTAGAACGCCCACTCGGTCTGGCCGACGTCGTTGACGCCGGCGTACGCCAGGTTCTGGCGCAAGAAGTTGACCCCGGCCACGTTCTCGGCCCTCGAGCCGAACACGCCGGCGGCGAACTCCGCTGGCGTGAGGGCGCCGTCGTGGTTCGCGTCGAGCGCGCGGAACGCCGCCGAGGCGGGCGCCGCCAGGAGGGCCCGGTAGATGACGTCGGCCTCGCTGGCAGGGAGCAGCCCGAGGTCGCGCGCGCCGCCGACGGTGAGCCCGGCGAGGTGCGACGCCAGCGAGGTCATGCTGTTCCCAAAGACCCGCACGGTGCTGTTGGCCTCCTGCCACTTCGACCACTGGACGCCGGCCTTGAGCTGGTGGTCGCCGAACGCGTGGACGAGGCGGGTGAAGGCGATCTCGGCCTGGCGCTTGCGCTGTACGGTCCGGCTCGGGTCTCCCGACGACCCGAGGTCGCGCAGGTAGGCCGGCACGGCGATCCCGGGCTCGTAGAGGACGGTGTTCTGGGGCCCGGCGCCGGGATCGGCCGGCACGCCGCGGTAGTCGCGCCGCGAGTCGAACAGCCGTGCCTCGGCCAGCCTGTCGCCGCCCAGCGTCAGCTGGCCGGAGAGGCCGTAGGTGTACGTGTCGTCCCTGGCGTCGGTGTAGCGGTTGGGCGGCGTGTTCACGTCGCGCGTGCCGTCGGTTCGCCGCAGGTCAGCGAAAGCAAGCGCCGTGAGGAGCGCAGCGTCGGCCGGACGCACCATCACCTTGGCGAGGCCGTTGCTGCGTCGGAACGCGAACGTCTCGCGTCGCGGCACCGGGCTCGCCGACGCCGAGAGCTTGACGTCGTCGCTGTTGCTGCGCTCCTGCACGGCGGCGAAAAACCAGGCGCGCTCGCGAGCGACCGGGCCACCCAGCGTGAAGCCGCCGTCGTGCTTGTCCTCACGGGAGGAGCGCAGCCGGGAGTCGGCGGTGGCGAAGCCGGAGTACATCGATGGCGTTTGCAGGAAGTAGTCGACTGAGCCAGAGAACGTGGGCCCGCCGGGCCGGGTCACGATGTTGGCGACGAAACCCGCCCCCCCGGGGTACTCCGCCGGGACACCGGAGGTGATCACCTCCTCCTCGAGGATCGCGTCGTTGTCGAGCGCCATCGCGCCGGTGCCGCCTGCCATGTCGGTGAGGTTGAAGCCGTCCACGAGGTAGGTGTTCTGGCGCGAGCCCATGGCCGCGCCGCGGTCGTAGTAGAAACCGCTCGACTTGGAGGCCGGCTCGTAGCGGGTCTCGATCCCGTCCGAGTTTGGCACGACGTTGACGCCGGGGACGAGCTGGGCGTAGGCGCGGTAGTCGCGCCCGACCGGCACCGCCTCGACCTGGGCCACCGTGACGTGGGTCGCGACCGTACCCGCCGGCGCGGCCGAGGCGCCCGGCCCCTCGACGACGACGTCCTCTCGCACCCGCGCCAAGCCGAGGACGACGGCCAGCGTCGCGGTCCGGTCCTGCACCAGCTCGAGCTCGCGGGCCGCGCTCTCGTATCCTCGGCGGCGGACGACGACGCGGTAGCGGCCCGGCAGCAACCCGGCCACCAGGACCCTGCCGCCGGCGTCGGCGACGGCCGTCCTCGGAGCGATCAGCGACGGCGAGCTGACCTTCACCTCCGCACCGGCGACCGCCGCCCCGCCGGGGCCGGTTATCGCGACCACGATGCTGCCAGAGTTGTCCGCGCCGGCCGCTGCGGCCAGCACGAGGGAAACAACCAACGCCCAGAGACGTCCCCGCAAACGTTCCCCCTCGCGCCTCGGCGTGCCGCCGGTGAGGCGCCGCGCAGCATGCACGGTCGTCGGACCACGGTCAAGCGACCGGCGCAGCGCCCGATCCCGTCCCGAGGTATCCTCGACCGGGGGTATGTGTGACGGACACGCTCAGCCGCCGGGAGCTGGCACGCCTGGCGGTCGCCGGGCTGGTGGCCACGGCGGCGCGCGCGGCGCCACCGGTGCGGCCCGGGCGAGTCGGCGTCGCGAGGCTGGCGCCATCGCCCGGCCACGCCCCGATCGGCGCCGCCGCCGCCGAGAGGGCCGTCGCGGCCGCGCTTGCCGCCGCCACCGGATCCGCCGACGGGCGTGCGGCCGTTGCTGCGCTCTTTCGCCCCGGAGACACCGTGGGGATCAAGGTCAACTGCCTCGGCGGCCCACGCCTCTCCCCCCGCCCGGAGCTGGTCGCGGCTCTCGCCGCCCTCCTGGCCGAGAGTGGGATCCCGGCGCACCGCATCGTTGTCTTCGAGCGGTCGAGCCGCGAGCTCGCTCGCGCCGGCTTCGCCCTCCGCCGCGACGGCGGCCCGTTCCTCTGCATCGGCATCGACAACGACTACGACCGCGAGCCCTCGACCTCGGGCGAGATCGGCTCCTGCTTCGCCCGCCTCGTCTCGACGACGTGCACCGCGTTGGTCTCGTTCGGTGTCGTCAAGGACCACGATCTGGCCGGCGTTTCGGCCGGGTTGAAGAACCTCTACGGGGTGATCCACAACCCGAACAAGTACCACGACCACAACTGCGACCCGTACCTCGCCGACCTCGCCAACCACCCGTTCGTGCGCGGCAAGCTCCGCCTCACCCTCCTCGACGGCGTCGTCGCGCAGTGCCACGGCGGCCCCGCCTACCGGCCGGACGAGACGTGGCCGCTCGGCGCGGTCGTCGCCGCGACCGACCCGGTCGCCGCCGACGCCTGGGCGTGGCGGGTGATCGACGGCGAGCGGACGCGCCGGGGCCTCCCCACCCTCGCCGAGGCGAAACGCCCGCCGCGCTTCCTCGCGACGGCCCAACGCTACGGGCTGGGAGTCGGCGACCCGGCCGCGATCGTGGAGGTGCGGGCGTGACCGCCGCGTTCACCCGCCGCGAGTTCGGCATCGCCGCTGGCGCGAGTTGTGCGGCGGCGCTGTTCCGCCGGCCGGCCGACGGCGCGCCCCCGGCGATCGGCGCTCCCATCGCGGCCGACGAGCCGCCGGCGCGCGAGGCCTCGTGGTACCGCAAGCTCCCCGAGGGCCGGGTCGAGTGCCAGCTGTGCCCGCGCGGCTGTCAGGTGGCCGACGCCGAGCGCGGCGGGTGCGGGGCGCGCGAGAACCGCGGCGGCACGTACACCACGCTGGTGTACGGCGCGGCGTGCGCGCTGCACATCGACCCGATCGAGAAGAAGCCGTTCTTCCACGTCCTCCCCGGCGCGCAGGCGCTCTCGTACGCGACCGCGGGCTGCAACGTCGAGTGCAAGTTCTGCCAGAACTGGGAGATCTCGCAGTTCCGCCCGGAGCAGGTGCGCTCCGCCTGGTGGCCGCCGGAGGCGCTCACCGCGGCCGCCCGGCAGCGCGGTCTGCCGCTGCTCGCGGCCACCTACTCCGAGCCGACCGTCTTCTGGGAGTACGTGCGCGACGCCGCGGCCGCCGGCCGCGGCTCCGGCGTGCGCTCGGTCGCGGTGTCCAACGGCTTCATCCAGGAAGCGCCGCTCAAGGACGTGCTCCCGCTGCTCGCGGCCGTCAAGGTGGACCTCAAGGCGTTTTCGGAGCGCTTCTACCGTGAGGTGGTGCGCGGCGAGCTCAAGCCCGTGCTCAAGACGCTCGAGGTCATCCGCGCCAGCGGCGTCTGGCTCGAGATTGTCGTGCTCCTCATCCCGGGCCTCAACGACTCCGAGGCCGAGGTCCGGGCGCTCGTGCGTTGGGTGCGTACCAACCTGGGCACCGACGTGCCGCTCCATTTCACTCGCTTCCATCCGACCTATCGGCTCACCAACCTCCCGCCGACGCCGCTCGCGACGATGGAGCGCTCGTGGCGCATCGCGAAGGACGAGGGCCTGGCGTTCCCGTACCTCGGCAACGTGCCGGGACACGCCGGCGAGAGCACGTTCTGTCCCGCCTGCGGTTATCGCCTGATTCACCGCATCGGCTTCGAGGTGGTCGAGAACACGATGGCGGGCGGCCGCTGCTCGCGCTGCGGCCGCACGATCCCCGGCGTGTGGTCGTGAGCTGCAGCCGCGCAGCGATCGGTCGCCACGCGCCGCCCGCGTGGGTTACACTCACCCACCGGAGGTGACCGTGGTCCAGCGAGACGCAACGTTGCCGCGCGAGATCCTCGATTCCGCGACGAAGCTGCTCGTCGACCTCTGCTCCGTCTCATCCGCGAGCAGCGACGCCAGCGGCGTGCGAGCGGTGGCGGAGCGGATGGCGGCCGAACTGCGGCGCTGCGGCCTCGCGGCCGAGATCCTCGACGAGACCGACGGCGCGGGCACGATTCTGCCGATGCTGGTCGCGAGCGGGCCCGCGGCGGGCGAGCACCCGCTCGTGCTGGTGGGGCACCTCGACACGGTGCTCGACGCGGTGTCCCCCAGGATCGAGGAAGGTCGCCTTCTCGCCACCGGGGCGCTGGACATGAAGGGCGGTCTGGCGATGCTGGTCGGCGCCCTGGACCTGCTCTCGCAACGCGGGGAGAAGCCGCCGCAGGACCTGGTGCTGGTGTGCGTGCCCGACGAGGAGGCCGGCGGCGTGGTCTCGGAGCGGGCGGTGCGGCGCTGGACCGAGGGGGCCCGCGCCTTGCTCGTGATCGAGCCCGGAGAGGCCCGCTGCGACGGGGAGACGCTGGTCGGCGGGCGGCGCGGCCTGTTCGAATGGACGCTCGAGGTGACCGGGCGCGCCGCTCACTCCGGACTGGGATACTGGAAAGGGCGGTCGGCGCTCGCCGCGGCGGCCGACTGGGCCGCGCAGGCCGAACGGATGTCGGAGACCGGCCCCGGCGTCACGGTGAACGTGGCGCGGCTGGTGGCCGGCGACGCCGATTTCGTCAACGGCCTCGCGCTCCACCATGTGCTGCTCGGGACCTCCCGCCGGCGCAACATCGTCTCGGACCGTGCGGTCGCGGAAGGCGAGGCGCGGTTCCTCACCGCCGCCGACGGCCTCCGCATCCTCGGGCGCCTGCAGCGCCTCGCCGAGAACACGGCCGCGGCGCACGACGTCAGGATGACCTTCGCGCAGGGGATGCACGTGCCCCCGGTGGACCCGCACGGACCGGGCGCCGCGATTGTGGACCGCGTGGCGAAGCTCGCCGCCCAGCGCGGGTGGCGGCTCGAGGTCGAGGAAGACCGCGGCGGGATCTCGTTTCCGAACTACGTGGCCGACCCGGCGAAGCTGGCGATCGTGGACGGCCTCGGGCCGGTCGGGGACGGGATGCACACCCGGGAGGAGTACCTCGACTTGCACTCGTTCGAGCGCCGTATCGTCCTGTTCGCCGACGTGCTCGCTTCCCTCGCTCCGAGCGCCTGACCGGGCCGGGTCCGCCTCACCTGCCGGCGAGGAAGAGCGCCGCGAACGCCGCGTCGGTTTCCCGCTCCAGGGCGCCCGCGTCGACGCCACGGATGCGCGCAACCTCCTCGAGCACGAGGCGCACATACGCAGGCTCGTTCGGCTTGCCGCGGTGCGGGACGGGCGCCAGGTACGGGGCATCGGTCTCGACGAGTAGGCGGCCGGGCGCCGCCTCCCGGGCGGCCGCGCGAACGTTGTCGGCGCGGCGGAAGGTGACCATGCCGGAGATACCGACCCACAGGCCGCGCCGCGCCATCTCCTCCACGCCGGCGGCGCCCTCGGTGAACGAGTGCGCGACGCCGCGCACGCCGGGCACCGCGTCGAGCGCGGCGAGGAAGTCGGCCCACGCCTCGCGATGGTGGAGCACGACCGGCACGCCGTGCTCCCGTGCCAGGGCGAGGTGCCACGCGAAGACGCGGCGCTGGTCCTCCCGCGCTGACAGGTCGTAGTGGTAGTCGAGGCCGATCTCGCCGAGCGCGACGATTCCCGGAGCCTGCAGCAGGCGCTCGACTCGCCGGCGGCACTCGGCGTCGCACCGCCCCGCCTCGTGCGGGTGGACCCCGACGGCGCCGACGATCCGCCCCTCGCCCTCGGCCGCCAGCCCGGCGACCGCGTCGAGGTCGGCGGGACCGGTGGCCGGCACCAGGATCGTGGTGACGCCCGCTGCCGCGGCGCGCGCCAACACGCCCGGCCGGGCCTCCGCCTCGATCATCGCCAGGTGCGCGTGCGAATCGATCACCGATCCTCCGGCGGGGAGTGTATCCCGCCCAGGCACCTCGGGAGTGAAGAGTTGAGAGTTGAGAGTTGAACGAGGGTGAAGGAAAAAGGGGTAAAGAGCGAATGGCAAAGGAATGACCAGGACACGATGGGAACGGAGTCTGCAAGCGTGCCTTCCCTTTTCCCTCTTCCCTTTTCCCTCTTCCCTTTTCCCTCTTCCCTCTTCCTCTTTCCCTTTGCCGCCTCCAACTATTCACTCTTAACTCTTCACTCTTCACTCCCCGGGGGACGACTTGCCCCGCCGGGTGCGGCCGCGTACCCTCCTCGTCCATGAGCGAACCCGCCCCCATCGCGGTCGCGGTCGTCGGCACCGGCCATCTCGGCCGCCATCACCTGCGCCTGGCGCGCACGCTTCCCGGCTGGCGCTGCGTCGGCGCGTTCGACCCCGATCGCTTCCGGCTGGAGGCGCTCTGCGCCGAGTTCGGCGCCGAGGCGCTGGGGAGCCTCGACGAGGCGGTGGCCCGCGCCGAGGCCGCCGTGGTCGCCTCGCCGACGGTCACGCACCTCGAGGTCGCGGCGCGCTTCCTGGCCGCCGGGCGTCACGTGCTGGTCGAGAAACCGATCGCGGCCTCGGCCACCGAGGCGGCCGGGATGGTCGAACTCGCCCGCCGCGCCGGGGTCGTCCTGGGCGTCGGGCACGTCGAGTTCTTCAACCCCGCGGTCCAGGCCGTCCTCGCGCGCTCGCCGCGGCCACGCTACCTCGAGGCGCAGCGCCTGTCGCCGTTCACGCGGCGCTCGATGGACATCGACGTGGTCCTCGACCTCATGGTGCACGACCTCCAGCTCGCCCAGGCGCTCAACCATGGGTCGCCGGTCACCGAGGTCAGGGCCGTCGGCGTGCCGGTGCTCTCCGGGCGCGTCGACCTCGCCAACGTCCGCCTCGCCTTCGCAAACGGGTGCGTCGCCAACCTGACCGCGAGCCGCGTCTCCTCCGAACGCGTGCGCAAGCTACGGTTGTTCGAGCCCGACGCGTACCACTCGATCGACTACGCCGAGCAGAGCGTGTCGGCGTACCGGCTCCTCCGCAGCGGCGGCGAGGCGACGATCGCCCCGATCGACGTGGCGGTCGAGAAAGGCGAGCCGTTGGCCGCGGAGCACCTGGCGTTCCAGCGCGCCTGCCGGGGCGAGCGGGTGGCGTTCGTCGACGGCGAGGCCGGAGCGGCGGCGCTGGCCGCCGCCGTCGCGGTCGTGGACGCGATCGGGCCGCTCCCCACCCCTTGACAGTCCGGCCACCCCCCCCGATATTGGTGGTGCCGATCAGGCCGCGGGCGTTCGACGGACGTTGCAGCCGCGACACCAACTGCCAAGGTCCGGGCGGTCACTCCGCCAAGCCGAAACCCTGCCCTGCAGGGTTTCGCTCTGCCTTCCGAAGTCCGGCGGCGGGACGGGTGGTTCGGGCGGCGACGCCGGCCAGGCAATGCCGACCAAGTTGACCGGCCTACCCCCTCCCGGGTAGCCTCCCATCGACGACCCCGGGAGGCCACCGATGTCCAACGCCGTCGAGCGCCACACCCAACGCCTCCGCGTGATCTGCGCCGCGTTCCTCACCAGCCTGGGGCTGTACGCGGGCCTCGTCGCCGCGCTCGGCGGGCCCGTGCGGCCGCTGCTGCCGCAAGGCGAGGCCCTGATGTGGGGGTTTGCGTTCCTGGCTGCGGTCAACCTCGTCACGATCATGCCGCTCTACCGCGTCATGCTCGCCGGGCCGCGCCGGGTGTTCGCCGTCGGACAGCAGCCCGACCGCCTGCTGGCGGCTCACCTCGCCGCGCACGTGACGGCGTTCGCCAGGCTGGAGGCGGTCGCTCTGCTCGGTCTCGTGCTCTATCTGCTCGCCGGCCGTGAGGACTGGTTCGCCGTGTTCACGGCGGTGGCCGCGCTCGGCATGGTCATCCTCTGGCCGAGGCGCGCCAAGGTCGTCGCGTTGCTGGCCGTTCCCGGGACGCCTCCGATCACCCAGACCTCGCCGTCGTGACCGCGCCGCCAGGAGCCTGTCGCGCATCGCGACGAACGCGAGGGTCGCGATGGCACCCGCTGGCAAGGCGGACAAGCGAGATGCTCGCAGACGTAGCCGTAGCCTACGTCGAGGACATCTCGCGCCGGCCAACGCAGCCGGCGGAATGCCAGCGCGAGCCGCAGCCGGAGTCGATGCGCGACAGGCTGCTACTCGAGGTTGATTCCGCCGCCCGCTTGCTTGGCCCGCAGCAGCGCGGCGTCGGCGACCGCGAACAACTGGCTCGGCGTCTGGATGCCCTCGCTAAGGCAACCGATGCCGATCGAGAGGGTGACCGGGGGGGGCACCGTCCGGCCGAGCTCCCGCGCCACCCGGCGCGCCGCCTCCCCAGCGGAGTTCGGCAGCACGACCACGAACTCGTCGCCGCCGTAACGCGCCACGATGTCGGTCGTACGGACGGCGTGACGCAGCGCCGCCGCCACCGCGGCCAGCATGCGGTCGCCCTCGAGGTGTCCGAACCGGTCGTTGAACACCTTGAAGCCGTCGAGGTCGATCATCAGGACCGAGAGCGGGTGGCGTGCGCGCCGGCTCCGGGAGATCTCCCGGCTCACGAACTCCTCCAGGAACCGGCGGTTGAACGCCCCGGTGAGCGGGTCCGTTCGCGCCTCCGCGCGGTCACTCGCGACGAGCCCCACGTCGTAGTTGACGATCATGCTGACCACGACGAGTACGACCAGCCGCGCGACCTGGAGGTCCCAGCTGAAGGCTCCCAGCACCGGGTCCGGGCGCGGCGCGGTCTCGACGTGGCGCCAGGCGACCGCCATGAACACGACGAACGCGTACCCGGCGGGCACCGACCAGCGGACGGCGCGCGACACGAGCGGGTCGCTGCGCAGGCCGGCCGAGATCACGATGAAGAAGTAGTAGAGGAAGAACGGTTGCGAGTTGACCGCGACGATGGCGCGGTCGGCGACCACGCACCCGAGGAGGTACGAGGTCACCGCGATGAAGTCGAATCCGACGGCCCACAGCGCCACGCGCGGGTCCCACGGCGCCCAGGCCAGGTAGAGCTGGAGCGCGAGCCCGCCGAGCAGGATGAGACCCAACATTCCCGCAGCGAGGGCGCCGTCGAGATGCGCCGCGCCGCCAGCCGACCCCCCGACCGCCGACGCGGCTGCCAGGCTGCCCGCGAGCGCCAGCCGCCACAGGTTGAGGAACCGCTCCAGGTCCTTCCCCCGCCGGTGCACACGACGGCTCACCGGGAGCAGGCGCGGGCTGGAGTCACTGTCCGGCGTGGAGGTCATCGGTTCCTCCCGGCACGTTCAACGTGGCGGCGCTTCGTGCGAAGGGTAGACGCTCTCCCCGCCGTTTGGCAACTGTCTGCGCAATCTGTGTCTGCGCAATCTGCGACAGCACCGGCGGCCGGCGCCGGGGGGGCCGCCGGCGCGAGCGGTGGCCGTCTCCACCGTCAATGGGAGCGCGCGACGATGTCGGACTCGCGAGCATGGTTGCGGACCAGAGCGAGCAGCTCGCGATGGACGCCCGCACCGGCCGCGATCACGTTGCCGTGGGCGAGGATGCCATCGGTGCCGTCGAGGTCGGTGACGACCCCGCCGGCCTCGCGTACCAGCAGCGCGCCGGCCGCGATGTCCCACGGGGAGAGACAGAACTCGAAGAACCCGTCGAAGATCCCGGCGGCGGTGTGGGCGAGGTCGAGGGCGGCCGCGCCCGGCCGCCGGATCGCCGCCACCCGCAGGAACACGTCGCGGAACACGTCCAGGTAGAGATCGAGGAGCTTGTGGACCCGGAACGGGAAACCCGTGGTGACGAGCGCTCCCGCCAGGTCCGGGCGGCCGCTCACCGCCAGCCGCCGCCCGTTGCACCAGGCGCCGGCGCCGGCCGCCGCGGCGAACATCTCGTCGCGCATCGGGTCGTAGACGGCCCCGACCAGGACGCGCTTCCCCTCCACGAGGCCGACCGACACGGCGAAGTGCGGGAACGAGCGCACGAAGTTCGTGGTCCCATCGAGAGGATCGACGACCCAGCGGGCGCCGGTGGCGCCGCTGCCGCCGCCCTCCTCGGCGAGTACCCCGAACTCGGGCGTCTCGGCGCGCAGGAACGCCGTGATCACCTCCTCGCTCGCACGGTCGGCGGTGGAGACAAAATCGTTCTGCGCCTTCTCGCTCACCTCTCCCGGAGCGAGCGCGCCGAACCGGCGCCGCAACACCTCGCCGCCGAGTTCGGCGGCGGTCACGGCAAGCGCCAGCAGCGCCCGGTCGCTCATCGCGCCCCCGCCCCCGCGGCCCGGCGGCATCGCGGCGCGCATCGCGGCGGAAATGTCATGCCCCCGCCTGCGGTTGCAGGGCGTGGATGGGGAACGAGGACGCGGTTCGGACGGAGGAGCGGCGGGTGCGGCGGTTGCGCTTGCTCGTGGATGTGACCGCCCAGGTGCTGGCGGAGGACGAGAAGCTGACGCTGTGCGAGGCACTGCGTCTGGTCGACGCCGCGCGCACCGCGGCGCAGCGGCTCTTCCCCGAGGGAGACGACACCTTCCAGCTCGTCATCCGACCCCGTCTCGACAGGATCATCTTCGAGCGCTTCCAGATCCCGATCCGGGAGCCGTTCAACTGACCCCTCGGTACTCCGGGTACGTGGCCATCTCCGCTTTCGTCGGCTGGCCCTCCATCTCGAGGGTCACGTCCTCGCCGGGCTCGACCTCGACCCCCGGCACGCGGACCACGAGGTGACCCGGCGGCCCCGGCTTCACCTCGGCCACGGCCGCGCGGCCGGGCCGGGGCGGCAGCACCGTGCGCGTCCCGGGCTTGATCTGCGCGACGTCGAGCGTGAGCGGCATGACCAGGCGGTCCTTGCCGTCGGGGGCGGTCACGTGCAGCCGCATCGTGACCACTTTGAGGCACTCGTCGCCGTCGTTGGTCACTGACAGGTCCATGACCAGCACTGGCTTTCCGTCGGCGAGCTTCTGCATCTCGTACCAGTTGGCCGACACCTTGTACAGCAGGCGCATGCGCGTCACGCGATCAACCGGCCGCTCGGCCCGCGGCTTGTCGCACGCCGCCAGCGTGGCCAGCAACGGCAGCCCCAGCAGCGCCAGCTTCCATCGTGTGCTCACAGTCCCACCCCCACACCGACCGTCACGCTCGTCGCCGTGCCCCGCCGCACCTCCGCGGCGAGGTGGGCGAACGGCGCGATCGCGAGCCTGACGCCGACGATCCCGCTCCAGCGGTCGCGCTGGACACGGTGGCGAATCGGAATCGGGTCCCCGAATCGGGCCTCGGCGGTCGTCCTGGCGTACCCCGCCGCGACGTACGGCGAGACCACCGTGAAGCCCTTGGAGACCACGACCTGCCCTTCCGTCACGTCGAGCGCGACGGCGGAACCGGTAAGACGGGCGTAGGCCACCCGCACCGCCGCCGCCGGCGCCAGCACGCCGCCACCCCACACGCTGTAACGCAACTCGCCGCCCCAGAACTCCTCGCCGGCGACGCGGCCGAACTGGGCCCCGACGTCCACGCCCCCCGGCAGCCCCTTGCGCACGATCGCGCGGTAGCTCGGGAGGATGCCGCCGATCGTGCGCGCATCGACCGCGGAGCGCCACCACGTGGCGCCGGTGTCGACCTGCGGTCCGCCCGCGACCGCCAGCACGTCGAACCCCGCGACGCCGGAGGCCGCGGCGGTCGCGAGGTTGGGGAACGCGATCGCCGCCCCGAACGCGTCCGCGAGATCGCCGAACGCCCGCGGCGTGAAGCTGGTCGAGAACGAAAAACCACCGGCGAGCGCCGACCCGGCCGGCAGCAACACGAGCGCCGCGAGCGCCAAGATCCGCTTCACCGGCACCTCCCGCACGCAGTGTAACCCGGATCCCCCGCGCCCCCGGGGCCTCACCAGAGCCGGTTCAGCAGCTCGTTGGAAAGCAGCCAGCCGCGCGGCGTCAGGCGCACGCGAGAGCGCACCGGGCGCGCGAGGTCGAGGGAGAGAAAGTCTTCGAGCCCGGCGGCGAACGCCGGCACCAGGGCGGAGCACGCGGCGATCGTGGCCGCGCTCACGCCGCGCGCGAGGCGCAGCCCGAGCATCACCCGCTCCTTGACCTCCTCCGGCGCGGTGAGTCGCCGGCTCCACGCCCGCGGAGCGCGGCCTCCCTCGACCGCATCGAGATAGGCCGACAACTCGTCGACGTTGGCCCAGCGTCGCCGCCCGGCGTGCCCGTGCGCGGCCACGCCCGCCGCGAGCACCGGAAGGCGGAGCCAGTAGCGCAGGTTGTGCCGCGCCTGCCGAGACGGGAGCGCGAAGTTGGAGATCTCGTAGTGCCGGTAGCCGGCCGCCACCAGGCGGCGGCCCGCCGCGAGGTACTGGCTCGCGGCGGCGTCGCCGTCGGGGAAGAGGTCGGGGCGGCGTTCGGCGAGCCGGGCGAGGGCGTGGGCCTTGTCGGTCTCGAGCAGGTAGACGCTGACGTGCCCGGGCCGCAACCGGAGGAGCTCCTCGAGGGTGGCGTCGAGCTCGGCCGCGCCGAGCCCGGGCAGCCCGAGCATCAGGTCGACCGAGACATCGAGCCCGGCCTCCTGCAGCGCGCGGACGGCGCCGCTCGCCTGCGCCGCAGTGTGGCGGCGGCCGAGCAGCGCGAGCCCCCGCTCCGAGAACGTCTGGGTCCCGACCGAGACCCGCGTGACGCCGAGTTCGGCCCAGGCTCGAGCCCTCGCCTCCGTGACATCGTCGGGGTTGGCCTCGAGCGTCACCTCGGCGCCGGGAAGGCGCGGGAAGCGGCGGTCCAGGACCGCGAACAGCCCCGCCAGCTCTTCCGCCGGCAGCAGCGACGGCGTGCCGCCGCCCAGGTACAACGTCGCGAGCGGCCGGCCGCCGCGGCGGCCGAGCGCTTCCACCTCCCGTCTGACCGCCGCCATGACTCGCGGGATCAGGTGGAGCTCGGTCGAGGTCACGAACGCGCAGTACGCGCACCGGCTGACGCAGAACGGTACGTGGACGTACAGCCCTGCCGCCCTCCGGCCTGGGTGCCGGGCACCGGGCTCCGGCCCCGGTGACGCACCGTTGGTCACGGCCCCCACCTGCCGATGACACCGGCCGGCGTTCGCGGCGGGGCCGCGACCGCCAGCAACCGGCGCGACCCGGTGCCCGCCGTTCTGCGCCCGGCGCCCGGTGCCCGGCGCCCGCGTTTCACTCGGCGATCCAGCGTGCCAAGACGTCGTCGAACGGCTCGCCGCGCCCGCTCCACGCCGACCTCGCGAACGCCTCGACCCACGGCGTGAACCCGGGGATCACCCGCAGGTTGTCCTCGGCCACGAGGGCGGCCGGCTCGCGGCGCGAGGCCAGGAGCGCCTGGGCCGCTCGCCGCAGCTGCCAGCCGGCCGAGCTGACCCCGTCGAGGAGGTCGAGGCGCCGGGCCCAGAGCAGCAGCTGCGCGCCCGCGGTGAACGCGGCTTGCGGCGTCACCGAGGTGGCGGGGCCGGGCAACGTCTCGGGCATCCCGAGGCGCAGGCACTCGCGCGAGGCCTCGCGCTCCAGCTCCGCGGCGAGCTGCCCGAGGTCGGTGTGGAAGAGCAGGTCCTCAAGCTCCCCGTCGCCCACCTCACCGGCGCGGGCGTCGTACGCCCGGTGCCGATCCTCGGCCGGGACCGCGAACGGGGCGGCGACGACGAACGCCGCCCCCGCCTCCCCCGCCTCGGCCACGGCTCGCCGCACCTGCGCGAGCGGCTCCGGGGCCGGCCCGAGTCCGAGCAGCACGCCGGCCGGAAAGCCGCGCTCGGCAAAGCCGGCGAGAGGAGCGAGCGGCGCCCCGCCCCAGAACGGCGGCACCCACTGGCCCAGCACGACCACCTGCCCGCGCACCGCCGGCTCCGGCAGAGCGGTCGGGGCGAGCGGGCCGTCGAGGGTGACGAGGAGACCCGAACCGGCACGGACCAGCGCCTCGAGGAACGGGCCGTCGCGGGCGACCGTCGCCGCGTGCACCAGCACTCGCAGCGGCCGCCGCGGCACGGCCCGGTCCGCCACCGGTCGCGGCCGCGCATCGCCACTGCGGACGAGGCGCATCTCCACCGGGTCGAGCACCGCGGCCCCGTCCTCGACGGCGAGCGGCGGCGGGCCGAGGCGGTGGGAGAGCGGGAGCAGGTCGGGAAAGACCGCGTCAATCCGCCGCATCGACCGGCCCCGCAAGCCACGCCTCGATCCCCGGCCGGCCGCCGCCGACGGCGCGGCGCACGTACTTGGCGAGCACGTCGGTCTCGAGGTTGACGAGGTCGCCGGCCCGCCGCTCCTTCAAGGTTGT
>JAKAFI010000252.1 GCA_021818005.1 Acidobacteriota bacterium
TGGACCGTCGGCACCCCGGCCACGAGCCCGTCCGGTTCCTCCGAGATCTTCTCGACCTTGGCGTCGGTGTACGTCAGCTTCATCATCTTCATCATGCCGCCCGCCATCCCCATTAGAGAGTCCATGTCCCACTTGTAGTAGGTCTTCTCCTCGGGGTTCACCATGTAGAGGGTCTGGCCGCCGTCCTTGGTGACCATGTACATCCCCTTGCCCATCATAGGGTTGCCACTCTGCTCGAACTCCACCTTGGCGTTGCCGCCGGCGACCCACGCTTGCACGGTGATGTCCTGCATCGCGGCGCCGCGCCCGCCCTCGGCCGTGGTCTTCGCCGTGTAATAGACGCCGGCGAACGTGGGAACCGCCGCCAGCATGAGGAGAACGCAAAGCACGCTGAGCTTCTTCATGGCACCTTCCTTTCGGTTCGCGACGTCATTATTGACGGGCCGGCGCGCCCGCGCAAGCCGGTCCCCCCCGGCGCGGCGGCTTGCCCCCCGGGCCCATCTAGGCGTTGACGACCTGGCGCACCTCGGGGACGCGCTGCTTGAGGCGCTCCTCCACGAAGCCGACGAGCGTCATCGTCGCCATCGGGCATCCCCCGCACGCGCCGAGCAGGCGCACCGTGACGACGCCCTCGTTCACCCCGATCAGCTCGACGTCCCCGCCGTCCATCTGCAATGCGGGCCGCAGCTCCTCGAGAGCGTCGCGCACCTGCTGTTCGACCGTCATGACCGCGTTCGCCATCCGCTCCTCCCGACCGATCCATTCTGCCATGTCGTGCAACCGCCGGCCAGGGAGGAAACTTCCTCTGGCCCGGGGCGTCCGCTTCTGCTACCGTGGCTCATCGGCCGCGGCGCGCCGAGAACCGCGGGGCGGGGTTTTGCGTTGAACACGGTGAGATGAGAGACGAGGCCCTCGAGAGGATCGTGGAGCGCTGCCGGGCGGGCGAGGAGCACGCCTGG
The DNA here is from genome assembly GCA_021818005.1 of Acidobacteriota bacterium. Lineage (GTDB taxonomy): Bacteria > Acidobacteriota > Thermoanaerobaculia > Thermoanaerobaculales > Thermoanaerobaculaceae > RBG-13-68-16. The sequence continues at coordinate 960 of JAKAFI010000252.1, forward strand.
GAGCAGCTCGTGGACGCGACCGCCGACGACATCTTCCGCATGGCCGTCTCGTTCACGCGCCACCGCGGCGAGGCGGAGGACTTGACGCAGGAGGTCTTCCTCAAGCTCTGGCAGAACCTGCACCGCTACGCCGCCGACACCTCTTCGTTTCGCGCCTGGGCGTATCGCGTCGCCCACAACCTCTTCGTCGACGCCTACCGCCGCTCCCGCGAGCAGCGCCGGGCGACGTGGGTCGACCCCGAGTTCCTCGAGACGCTGCCCGGAGGCGAGGACCCCCACACCCGCGCCGTGCGCCACCAGCGGTTGGAGATGGCGCGGGCCGGGCTCGAGCGCCTCCCCGAGGAGCTGGCGCAGTTGATCATGCTCCGCGACTTCGCGGACTGGAGCTACGACGAGCTCGCCGAGGAGCTCTCGCTGCCGATCGGGACCGTCAAGTCGCGCCTGAACCGGGCGCGGCGAGAGCTCGCCGCCGCGGTGGCCGTGCAGCTCGCCCCGCGCATGCGGGTGGTACCCGCGGGAGCCGAACCGTGAGCCGCTGCGACGACCTCCTCGATCGCCTCGACGCGGCGCTCGCCGGCCAGCTCCCGGACGACCTCGCCGCGCACCTGGCCGGCTGCGCCGCGTGTCAGGCCGCGGTAGGCCGGGCCCGCGGGCTGGCGGAGGGCGAGACGGTGCTGCGCTCGGTGCGCGCCCCCGAGTCGCTGGTGCGGCGCCTGAAGGCGCTGCCCCGCCTGGCGCCGGCGTGCGAGCGCGCGGTCGAATCGCTCGGCGCGGCGCTCGACGGCGAGATCACCGAGCCCGAGCGCGGCGCCCTGATGGAGCACCTGCACGAGTGCCCCTCATGCCGGGCGGCGTGGGAGGCGTTCGCGACGCTGCGCGAGACCGGCGGCTCGACCCGCGCGGGCGGCCGGCTGCGGGCGGCGCTCGCGCTGCCGCCGCGGCAGCGGCTGCAGGCGCGGCGACCGCGCTTCGGCGGCTTCGACCTGCGCCTCGCCACCGCCGCGGCCTACCTGCTCGCGGCGCTGACGGTGTTCCTCGTCTCCAACCCGGCCCAGGTGGCGCGCGCATCGAGCGAGGGGATGGACCGCGCGGCCGTGTACGCTCGCGCCGTGGTGCAGAACCGGGTTTCGAGCTACTCCGAGCGCCTGGCGCGCTCGCTCGCCGCCGCCGAGGGGTGGGCGCGCGGCCATGCGATCGAGGCCTGGAACGCCGTGCGCTCGCTCGTCGGCGGTCGCGAGAACCCCAAGGGCAGCGCGCACGTTGTAGAGAGTGAAAAGGGAGGACGGTCATGAACGGACAGGAAACCACCCAACAGGCACAGACGGACGCGGCCGCGGTCGCCCCCGCGGCGCTCCCCGCACCGCCGCCGATGCCCGTGGCGCCGGCCCCGGCACCGATCCGGCGCTCCCCCGGCCTGGCCGTCGTGCTCTCGTGCTTCCCCGGCCTCGGCCACCTCTACCTCGGCCTCTACCAGCGCGCGGCGGTCGTCTTCTTCTCGTTCGTCGTCGCGATCTGGCTGAGCGAGCACTCGACGCTCGGCATCCTGGTCGCCGGCGTCGTGCTCTTCGGCTTCGTCGACGCGTACCGCCAGGCGCAGGCGCTCAACCTCGGCCTCGTCGAGGCGCCGATCGCGGCGCCTGTGGGCACGGCGAAGGGCAGCCGCCTCGGCTTCGGCCTCTTCCTCCTCGTCGCCGGCGTCGTCCTGCTCTACAACCAGTTCTACCCGATCGACTTCACCTTCCTCGAGGACTGGTGGCCGCTGCTGCTCATGCTCGCCGGCGTATACATGCTGTTCGCCCACTTCCGCGACCGGCGGCGGCTGCAGGCCGCCTCCGACGCGGCCTCGGGCGCCTCGCCGAAGGAGTACTGAGCGCCCCGCCGCCGCCACGGTCGGCCGACCGCGACCCCGCCGGACCCCGGCGGGGTCGCTTCGTGCCCGGCCGCGCCCCCCGACTCCGCCCGCTTGACACGCGAGCTTGTACTTCTATATTGAAGGAAACTCGGTATCAGGAGGAGGACGCCATGCGGAGGGTTGTGATCGTGCTCGGCATCGTGGTCGTGCTGTGCGCGCTTCCGGCGCCGGCGCAGCAGCGCAGCGTGACGCTGCCGCTCGACAAGGACGGGCTCGTGGACCTGCACTCGGTCGCGCTCGCGAACGAGATCGCGGCGATGCGGGCCGAGATCAAGGCGAACGGGTGGACGTTCACGGTCGGGATCAACCCGGCGCTGCGCTACGACCTCAACCAGTTGTGCGGCCGCCGCGTCGAGCTGCTGCCCCCCGATCAGCTCCTGGAGCAACCGGCCGTGCGCTCGGTCACGGTGATGGCCAAGCCGGTCAAGCCGACGCCGACGCCCACGCCGACGCCGCCGACCGGCCTCCCACCCTACTACGTCGGCTTCTTCACCACTCCGAAGGACCAGGGGAGCTGCGGCAGCTGCTGGGCGTTCGGGACGATCGACGAGGCCGAGACCGCGGTGCTCGTCAACTACACCGCGAAGGGTGATGCGGCGGACCGGGATGGCCACGGCGATGCGACCCTGACGTCGGTGATCGGCGCCCACTCGGATCCCGACATGTCCGAGCAATACGTACTCTCCTGCAACCCGGACGGGTACAGCTGCAACGGCGGCAACAACGCCCTCGCGTTCCTGACCGGGAGCTACCCGGGCGCGATGCCGGAGACGTGCTTCGAGTACACCGCGACGGATGCCGCCTGCTCGTATTGCTCGAATCCAACGTGGTGGCACCTGGTCGACTGGGCCTACCTGACCAGCGACACGACGATTCCGACCGTGGCCGCGACCAAGGCCGCGATCTATAAGTACGGCGCGGTCACGGCGTACGTCTACGTCGACCGCACGTTCCAGGCGTACACCGGCGGGGTGTACAACAACACGAAGACGTACCGCTACACCAACCACCAGATCCAGCTCGTCGGCTGGGACGACACCCTCGGCGCCTGGCTGCTCAAGAACTCGTGGGGCACCGGTTGGGGGATCGGCGGGTACATGTGGATCACCTACGCGTCGTGCCGGGTCGGCGAAGGGGCCGCCTGGGCGACGTTCTGAGGTCGGAGCGGCTGCGGCCGCCCGGCTGCGTTCCACCTTGCACGGGCCCCCGCTCTCCGGAGCGGGGGCCTTCTTCTGCCGACCCGTCTACTTCGTCACGACGACGGTGAGCGAGAACGTCTGGGACGGCTTGGCGTCCTTCTCCCAGGCCCGCACGTAGACGAGGCGCAGGGCGGCGTCGCCCGCCTCCTCGGCGCGGAACTCGTACGTGGCCGTCCCGCCCGCACCCGCCCGCCGGCTGTCCTCGACGAACGCGGGCTCGCCGAGCATCCGGAGCACCGGCCCGCCGGACGAGACGACCTTCCACGAGTAGCCGGTCGAGTCGTTGGCGCGCAGCGCCACGCTGAACCGCTGCCCGACCCGCAGCTCTACGCGGCGCCCGCTGTCGCGCGCCTCGAGACGGACGGCGCTTGCCCCGCTCGCAGCCGGCACCCTCGCCTCCCGCGCCCCGGCGCACCCGCACGGGACGGCCGCGGCGAGGAGTGCCGCCCCGACCCGTGCGACCGCCCTCGTGCGCTTACTGGTCATCAATCGATGCTACACCTCGCCTCAAGCCGCGACCCCGCATGAACAACAACCCCGCCGGAAACCGGCGGGGTCGTCGCGAAGCGCACGGGACCCGTCCTCAGATGAACAGTGGGGCGAGGACGAGGGTGATGGTGGAGAGGAGCTTGATGAGGACGTGGAGGGAGGGGCCGGCGGTGTCCTTGAACGGGTCGCCGACGGTGTCCCCGACCACGGCGGCGC
>JAKAFI010000253.1 GCA_021818005.1 Acidobacteriota bacterium
AGTCCCGAAGCCGATCGTCCTTGTTGGCCATGCGCAAACCCCCTTCTCTCCGTGACGCCGTCCGACGCCCGGACGGTCGAGGATCCTACCACATTTCGCGACGACCTCAGTGCGGCAGCAACGTTGGCGGCCGCAGGTGTCCGGGCGCCGCCGCGGGCGACCGCGACAGCCCGAGCGCCGACGCCACCGAGGCGCAGTTGCCGTTGAACACGCAGTCCCACGGCAGCTCCTTGGTGAACGATTGTTCCAGGTAGACGGGGTCGTTGGTGTTGTTGTCGATCCGCGAGCAGTACACCATCAGGGCCGGCACCGGGACCGCGGCTCCCGAGATGTACGCGTCCATGCTCACGGTCAAGGTCGCACCGCTGATCGCATCGGACAGGCTCTTGCCGAACAGGTTGATGATCGCCTGGTCGTACTGGTCCATGGCGAGAGGAGACAGGCTGATGTACTGCGTGTTGCCGATCTGGGTGCCGTCGGAGGCGTTGAGCGTCAGGACGACGTCGAGGCTCGTCTGCGGGTCCGACATGTTGACCACGCCGATCGCCGTCCGGTACCTGGCGTCCTCCTCGAGCCCCTGGAACACCGCGTGGTCGAGCCCGCGCGCCTTCTTGCCGACGTCGATGTAGTCGTACCACGGCAGGCCGGGGATCTCCTGGCCATAGGTCAACGTGTTGCCGCTCGCGTCCTTACCGATCGAGTAGCTGCGGCTGTTGACCACGATCAGCTTCGGGACTCCACCGGGAGGGTTGGTCGTCATCAGCGTCCCGGCCTGGTACGCGAAGATCAAGAGCGTTCCCTTGGTGTTCGAGAGGCCGAAGTCGGTCGCGATGATGTCGTTGATGCGCACCGAGGCGCCCGGCGCGATGCCCGCGAGCTTGCTGTCGACGTGGCCGAACCCTTCCGCCTTGCGGCCGCCGAGGTGGTTGGCGATGTTGTAGAACCACGCCGAGTTGTCGAGGCCGCAGCACTGCAGCAGCACGATCTCGACGTCGATCGCCGTCGTGTCCACGTTCATGATGTCGACGTCCGTCCGCCAATTGGAGCCGTTCAGGCCCGGCGTCGCCGCCGCCACCGGAACGACGACCAGGTCGGCGGCGCGGAACATCGCGAACGCACCGGAGCTGACGAGCAGGCCCAGCGCCACCAGCGGCAACGTCCGTAACCACCTCATGCACACCTCCGCGCCGAAGTTTACACGCATTTCAACCGGCCACCCCGGCGGGCAGCACGACCTTCGCCACGAGCCCGCCCTGCGGCCGGTTCGCCAGCTCCAGCGTGCCGCCGTGCGCGGTCACGATGCGGTCGGCGATCGCGAGGCCGAGGCCGGTGCCGCCCTTGCGCCTGGTGAAGAACGCCTCGCGAACGCGCGCGAGCTCGGCCTTCACGATCCCCGGCCCGGTGTCGGCCACCTCGAGCACGACGCGCTCCCCGTCCCGCCGGGCCGTGAGCTCGACCCGTCGGACGGCGGCGCCGTCCATCGCCTGGACGGCGTTGAGGGCCAGGTTCACCACCACCTGTGAGAGCTGTCCCCGGTCGGCCCGCACCGTCACACCCTCGCCCGCGACCACCAGCTCGACCCCGGCGCGCTCGCAGGCGGGTGCCAGCAACGCCGAGACGTCCAGCAGGAGCGCGCCGGCATCGAACGTCTCGAGCACCGGCGGCGACGGCCGCGCGTAGACCAGGAAGTCGTTGACCAGCCGCGACAGGCGCCCGACCTCGCGGCGCGCCATCCCCACCGTCTCGACCGGAGTCTTGCGGCTCTCGAGGTCCTCCTCGAGCAGCTCCAGGTTGATCGAGATCGCGTTGAGCGGGTTGCGGATCTCGTGCGCGAGGTTGGCCGCGAGCGAGCCCAGAGCCGCCAGCTCCTCGTGCAGCCTCCGCTTCGCGTCGAGCTGGGCGTTGCGCTTCACCAGGTGCCAGCTGAAGACGACGGCGCCGAGGAGCACGAGGAGCGAGGTCCCGCCCCCGAGCGCCGCGTTGAGGAGCAGTCGGCGCCGCAGGATCGCGATCCGCGTCGCGATCGCCGGCTTGGAGACGCTGAGCACCACCGTCCCGATCTCCTCCGGGCGGGCGCGGAACTCGTACGTCTTGGTCTTCTCGCTGACCTTGACCGGGGCGATCGGCACCGAGAGCTCGAGGTTCCCCTGCGGAAAACCGCCCTTGACCCCCTCCGTGAGGAACTCGGACTTCCACACCAGTTTCCCCTGCTCGTTGAACACCTGCACCTTGTCGATCACCTGCTGGCGGGAGAGGGCGGCCGAGATCTGCGCCAGCGCCTCGCGCTGCGTCTCGACCGCCTTGTAGAGGTTGCCCTTTCCCTCGAGCCGCCGCGCCAGCTCCTCGGCCTGCGCCTTGCCGGAGAGGAGCACGTCCTCCATGTACGAGCGCGAGAGCTGCTCCACCATCAGGCGCGCAAACGACGCCAAGCTCACGGCGAGCAGGACCGCGAACACGGCCGCAACCGCGATGTACTGCCGCTTCAGCTTCCACCCGCCCCAACGCACGGGCGCCATTGTACGTCCCTTCCCCGCCCTTTCCCCCGGTTTCGCCGTTGGCGTCGCGCTCCGGCCGGGCGATAATGACCCAGGGGTCCGAATGACCGCACAACGCCGCCGCTTCGTCGCCGTCCTCGCCCTGGCCGTGGCGCCGGGGATTGCCGCATGCCAGCAGCGGACCCCAGCCGCGCCGCCGGCGGCCGCCCCTAGCGCTGCGCCCAGGCAGGGCGGTCAGATCGTCGCCGCCACGCTCGCCGACGTCTCGACGCTGAACGAGTACCAGTCCTCCGGCGAGGCCGGCGAGGCGGAGGTCATCGACTTACTGTTCCCCTCGCTGATGGTCGAGCAACCGGACTACCAGCTCCACCCGCCCTCGTTCGCGCCGCGCCTCGCGACCTCGTGGGCGTTCTCCGCCGACAACCGTGACCTCACCTTCCACCTGCGGCCCGACGCGCGCTGGTCGGACGGCGAGCCGATCACCGCAGAGGACGTCCGCTTCACGTTCCAGGTGCAGAAGGACCCGCGCATCGGCTCGCTCGGCATGGAGATCAAGGACTTCATCAAGGACGTCGAGGTCGTGGACCCGCACACCGTCTGCTTCCACTTCACCCGCGTCTATCCCTACCAGCTCATGGACGCCAACGACGGGCACATCGTCCCCGAGCACGCCTGGGGGAAGATCCCGCTCGATCGCTGGCGCACGGCCGACTTCGAGAAGGTGCTGGTCACCGGCGGCCCGTTCCGCCTCGCCTCGCACACGCCGCAGCAGACGATCGTGCTGCAGCGCGACCCCACCTACTGGAACGCTCCGAAGCCGTACCTCGACCGCCTCGTCTTCCGCGTGATCCCGGACATGACAAGCCAGCTCGCCCAGCTCTTCGCCGGCGACGTCGATCTCGTCCCCTCGGTGGCCCCGCAGGAGGCGGACCGTGTCGCGGCCGACCCGAGGCTGCGGCTGATCGAGTACCCCTCGCGGCTGTGGGGCTTGGTGGCGTGGAACAACCGGCGCGCGCTCTTCGCGGACCGGCGCGTCCGCCGCGCGCTCACCCTCGGGATCAACCGCAAGGCGCTCGTGGACACGGTGTTCCGCGGCCACGCCAAGCTCGCCACCGGCCCCATCCTCTCCTCGATGTGGGCGTTCGACCTCTCGCTCCCGCAACTCCCGTACGACCAGGCGCAGGCCGCCGCGCTCCTCGCCGAGGCGGGCTGGCGCCGCAACCCGGACGGCGTCCTTGCGCGCGACGGCCAGCGGTTCGCGTTCGACCTCCTCTACCCGGCGGCCAACACGCTGCGCCGCGAGATGGCGATCCTGATCCAGGCCGACCTCGCGCGCCTGGGGATCAAGGTGCGCCCCGTGCAGGTCGAGTTCACCTCCCTGATATCCCGCTCCGAGACAGGCGACTTCGACGCCATCCTCTGGGCGTGGGAGGAGGCGACCAAGATCGACCTGACGAGCACCTGGAGCACCCCGTCGCCCACCCAGGGGAGCAACAACTTCATCGGCTACTCCAACCCGGAGGTCGATCGCCTGATCGCGGTCGCGCGGGAGGAGCCCGACTACACGCGCGCCAAGGTGCTCCTCGACCGCATCCAGGAGCTGATCGTCGCCGACCAGCCGGTCACGTTCCTGTACGAGGCCAACCGCCTGGTGGCCGTCAGCCGTCACCTCGGCGGCGCCGACATCAACGCGGCGGGCGTCTTCTTCAACGTCGACGACTGGTACTGGAAGCCGTGATGCTGCGCTGGGCGCTGCGGAGGATCGCCGCCGGCGTGCTCCTCGTCTGGCTCGTCGCCACCGTGACGTTCCTCCTCGTCTCGCTGTCCCCGGGCGACGCCGCCAGCCGCCTCACCGACGCGCGCATCCCGCCGGCCGCCCGCGCCCGCTTCCGCCACGAGTTCGGGCTCGATCGGCCGCTGCCGGCGCGCTACGCGAGCTGGTTGGCGAGCGTCGCGCGCGGCGACCTCGGCACGTCGTGGACGTTGCGTCGACCGGTATCGGAAGCGCTCGCAGAGGCGCTGCCGAACACCCTCCTGCTCACCTCCCTCGGCCTCCTGCTCGAGCTCGCCGGCGGCGTCGTCCTCGCCGTCGTCCAGCTACGCCGGCCGCACGGCGCCGGCGACCGCGCCATCACCCTGGCCACGCTGACGGCGTACGCGCTGCCCACGTTCGGCGTGGCGCTGGCGCTGATCGCCGTGTTCTCGTACCGCTGGCACCTGCTCCCCCCGTCGCACATGCTCTCGCTCGACGGCGCGATGCGCCACG
>JAKAFI010000254.1 GCA_021818005.1 Acidobacteriota bacterium
GTCGAGCACGTTGCGGCGGCGGAACTCGAGCGGGTCGAGGCCGACGGCCCGCGCCAGCCGGTCGATCGTGGCCTCGGCGGCCCACGTCACCTGCGGCGCCCCGAAGCCGCGGAAGGCGCCGCCGAACAGGTTGTCGGTGTAGGCGACGCGGGTGGTCACGAGCACGTTGGGGACGTGGTACGGGCCGATCGCGGAGACGTTGGCGCGCTCGCCGACAACCGTCGAGATACCGGCGTACGCCCCGGCGTCGAGCACCGTGTCGACCTCGGCGAAGCGCAGGCGGCCGTCGCGGCTCGCGCCCCAGCGGTGGCGGATTTCCATCGCGTGCCGCTTCGTCGAGCCCTGCATGTCGAGCTCGCGCGGCAGCACGAAGCGCACCGGCCGTCCGGTGGCGAAGGCGAGGACGGCGGCGCACGCCGCCGGCTCGGAGGGGTAGTCCTCCTTGCCGCCGAAGCCGCCGCCGGTCGGCGCCTGCTCGACGCGCACGGCGGCGAGCGGCAGGCCGAGCACGCGCGCGACGGCCTGCTGCACGTAGAACGGGCACTGGCACGAGGCGACGATCGTGATCCGCGTCCGCCCCTCGGGGATCGCGAGGCACCCCTGCGGCTCGAGGTAGGCGTGCTCCTGACCGCCGACGTGGTAGACGGCCTCGACGACGACCTCGGCGCGCGCCCGGCGGGTGTCGCCGCGCGCCACCCGGAACGCCTTGACGAGGTTGCCGCCGTCGTGCACGCGCGCGGCGCCCGCCGCGAGCGCCGCGACCGGGTCGTGCACGGCGGGCAGCGGCTCGAGCGTCGCCTCGACGAGAGCGGCCGCGCGCCACGCCGCCTCGGGCGAGCGCGCGGCGACGATCGCGAGCCGGTCCCCGACCATGCGGACGCGGTCGGCGACCAGCAGCGGTTGGTCGGGGAAGATGACGCCGACGAGGTTGGCGCCGGGGACGTCGGCGGCCGTGAGCACGGCCTCGACGCCGGCGACGGCGCGTGCCGCCGCCGTATCGAGCGCGACGAGGCGCGCCGCCGCGATCGAGGACACGGCCGCGGCCGCGTGCAGCATCCCGGGGAGGCCGAGGTCGGCGACGTACCTGGTGGAGCCGGCGACCTTGGCGCGCGCGTCGGGGCGCTCGTGGCAGCCGCCGAGAGGACCGTGGTCCGTGGTCCGTGGACCGTGGTCCGAACCCCCGGCGCCGCGACGCGTTTCGCCATCACGCCGGGGCATCGACCGCCTCCGCGGCATCGTCGAGCGCCGCGAGGATCTTGGCGTAGCCGGTGCAGCGGCAGAGGTTGCCGGCCAGCAGCCGGGTGCGCTCGGCGCCGGTCACGCCGCGGGCGAGCGCCGCGGCGCCGGTCACCGCGACCCCCGGCGTGCAGAAGCCGCACTGCACGCCGCCGCGAGCCACCAGCGCCTCCTGGAACGGGTGCAGCGCGCCGCTTCCCAGGCCCTCGACCGTCACCACCTCGCGGCCGTCGGCGGAGGCCGCGAGCACCAGGCACGAGGTCACCGGCACGCCGTCGAGGAGCACGGTGCAGGCGCCGCACTCGCCCGCGCCGCACCCCTCCTTGGTGCCGGTCAGGCCGGCGTCGTCGCGCAGCAGGTCGAGCAGGCGCCGCCCGGGCGGCACCTCGAAGCGGCGCCGCTCGCCGTTGAGCGTCAGCGTCACCGTAACCCGGTCAACCACGCTCGACCTCCCGCAGGAAGCGGTCGAGCAACACCGCCACCACGATCCGGCGGTAGCGGGCCGGGGCGCGCACGTCGTCGATCGGGGCGATGTCGCCCTGCACGGCGCGCGCCGCGTCGCGTCTCGCCACGGCGTCGGGTCGCCGCCCGCTGAGGGCGCGCTCGGCGGCGGTCGCGCGCACCGGTGTCGGCGCCACCGAGCCGAGCGCGATGCGGACCTGCTCGAGCGCGCCGTCACGGCCGACCACGGCCCGGCCCGCGAGGCTCGCCACCGAGATCACCTGCTCACGGCGCGGGCCCACCTTGACGAAGCGCTCGACGACGCGGCGGCCCGCGGCCGTCTCGGCGAGCGGGAGGCGGACCGCCGCGATCAGCTCCCCCTGCCGCAGCGCGGTGCGCCCGGGGCCGAGGAAGAACTCCGCGATCGGGACGCGCCGCCGGCCGCCGGCCGCGACCACGATCACGCCGGCGCCGGCGATCAGCAGCGGCCCGGCGGTGTCGGCGGCGGGCGAGCCGTTGGCGAGGTTGCCTCCGAGTGTGGCGCGGCACTGGATCGGCCAGCCGCCGACCTGTCCGGCGGCGCTCGCGAGCGCCGGGAACCAGTCGCGGACGGCGGCGTCGCCGGCGATCGCGTCCATCGTCGTCGCAGCGCCGATCTCCACCGCGTCGCCGTCGCGCCGCACGCCGTCGAGCCCGAGGCGGCCGAGGTCGACGAGGCAGGCGGCGTGCCGCCGCCCGTCGCGCAGCTGCACCATCAGGTCGGTGCCGCCGGCGATCGGCCGAGCGTCGGCTCGCGCCAGCGTCGCCAGCGCCTCGGCGATGCTGGCGGGCCGCACCACCTCCTGGATCGCCACATCCATGTCTGGTCGGCCTCCCCGTTCCACCGTGCCGGCCCCGATTTCGACGCCGTCGGGGCCTGCCTCGTCCGTACGCGGCATAGTAGGCCGTGGGGCACCCGTTTCCAAGCTCACGCGGGTCCGGCGAGGCACGGCGGGCGGGGAACGAGGTACGCTTTTGTCGGTCCGCAGCCGGCGGGCGGGGAGGGAGTCATGAAGCGGAGCGTGGCGCTGGTGGTCGTCCTCGGCATCGCGGCGGCGGCCGCGGCCGCGAGCCTGCGGCGGACGCCGGTGGTCGACGTCGTGCAGCGGGTCCGCGGCGCGGTGGTCAACCTGAACGCGCGCCAGGTGGTGACCGTGCGGCCGCGGTCGATCTTCGGCGACCTCTTCCCCGAGTTCGGCGCCGGCGGGCCGCAGGTCTACACCTCGCAGTCGCTGGGCAGCGGCGTGTTGATCTCCCCCGACGGCCTGATCGTCACCAACGAGCACGTCATCGAAGGCGCCGCCGAGATCAAGGTCCGATTCGTCGACGGCAAGAGCGAGGAAGCCGAGGTGATCGGCTCGGACGCCGACTCCGACCTGGCGATCCTGCGGGTGCGCTCACGCGGGCGGCCGTACCTGCCGCTCGCGGACGAGGACGACTCGATGATCGGCGAGACGATGATCGCGATCGGCAACCCGCTCGGCCTCGAGAACACGGTGACCGTGGGAGTGCTCTCCGCCCGCGACCGGACCGTGACCTCGCCCGACACGCACCGGGTGTACACCGACTTCCTGCAGACCGACGCCTCGATCAACCCTGGCAACTCCGGCGGCGCGCTCGTCGATCTCGACGGGCGGCTGGTCGGGATCAACACCGCGATCATCGGCGACGCGCAAGGGATCGGCTTTGCGATCCCGGCCAAGCGGGTGCGCCGCGTCGTGGACGACCTCCTGCGCTACGGGCACGTGCAGGCGGCGTGGCTCGGCATGTTCGTCGCCAACCGCGACGAGCGCAGCAGGCGCGGCGAGGTTGCCGGCGTCGAGGTGACGGATGTGTTCCCCTCTTCGCCAGCAGCGCTCGCCGGCGTCCGTCGCGGCGACGCCCTGCTCGCCGGCAACGGCCGGGCGATCGCCGGGCGGGACGACTTCACGACGCTGCTCGCGCAGCTCGCCCCCGGCGACCAGGCGTCGTTCGAGCTCACCGGGCGCGGCGGCCCGCGCACGGTGACGATGCGGGCCACCCGACCGCCCCGCGACCTCGGCGAGCAGGTGCTGCAGCGCTTCGTCGGCGTCGAGCTCGCCGAGCGCGGCGGCCGGGTGGTGATCAGCCGCGTGGCGAGTGGCGGCCGGGCCGCCGACGCCGGCCTCGCACGCGGCGACGTCGTGCTCCAGGTCAACGGCGAGCGGGTCGCCAGTGTCGCGGATATCGACCGCATCGTGGCGCGCCAGTACGCGCGCTCGTCGCTGCTGCTGGTCATCCAGCGTGGAGCGTTCGCGTATCAGCTGCCGTTTCCGATGTCGTCCAGTCCGGGTTAGGAGCCTGTCGCGCATCGACTCCGGCCGCGGCTCGCGCTGGCATCCCGCTGGCTGCGTTGGCCTGCGCGACATGTCCTCGACGTAGGCTACAGCGACGTCTGCGGGCATTTCGCTTGTCCGCCTTGCCAGCGGGCGCCATCGCGACCCTCGCTTTCGTCGCGATGCGCGACAGGCTCCTAGGCTATACTCGGCGGCGTGACGGAGCGCACCGCCGGCGTCGTGACCGCGGTCTTCGGCCCGCTCGTGCGGGTGCAGGTGGGCGAGACCGCGCTGGTGGTGTCGTTCCGGCGCACGCTGCGCTGGGCCGAAGGGATCGTCGATCGCCGCCTGGTCGTCGGCGATCGGGTCGCGCTCGAGGGGAAGCCCCCCGACCTTGTGGTGACCGCGGTCGAGCCGCGACGCACCACGCTGACCCGGCGCTCCCCGGGCGAGCGGCGCTCGCGGGTCATCGCCGCCAACGTCGACCAGGCCGTGATCGTGATGGCGGCCGTCTCTCCCGAGCCGAACCCGCGCCTGCTCGATCGCTTCCTGGTGGCGTGCCATCACGCCGGCATCGAGCCGGTGATCTGCATCAACAAGGTCGACCAGGGCACCGCTGGGATCGACGCCTGGATCGGGGATTACCAGGACGCCGGCTACGAGCTGCTGCTCGCCTCGGCTCGGACCTCGCGCGGCGTCGGTTGCCTCACGCGCCGAGTCGTCGGCCGGACGACGCTGTTCTGCG
>JAKAFI010000255.1 GCA_021818005.1 Acidobacteriota bacterium
TCCCCATCACGTGCGTCGAGTTGACGTTGCCGTAGATGTCCGCCTCGATCATGCCGTTCATCGCCAGGCAGCCGAGCCGGCGGATGATCTCCGGGTGGTTGGAGATCTCCTGCGGCCGCAGGATGATGCTCTTGCGGTAGTCGTCCATGTGGGCGTTGATGCGGTCCACGGTGGTGGGGCTGAGCGAGAACGCGGTCGCCGACGCCACGGTGAGCTTGCCCGAGTTGAGCAGCTCGATCATCCCGTCCTGGATCACCTCGGTGTACGAGGTCAGCCCCTCGAACGAGCCCTGGTTGAGGCCGTGCAGCACCGCGTTGGCGATGTTGCCGACGCCGGACTGCAGCGGCAGCAGGTTGGCGGGGAGCCGCCCCTTGACCACCTCGTGCGCGAGGAAGTCGAGGATGTGGCCGGCGATCCGGCGCGAGTCCTCGTCCGGCGGGGCGAACGGCGTGTTGCGGTCGGGGGCGTTCGTCGCCACCACCGCCAGCACCTTCTCGGCCGGGCACTCGAGGTACGGCGTGCCGATGCGGTCGCCGGGGTGGGTCAGCGGGATCGGCTGGCGGTCGGGCGGCAGTGCGAAGCGCTGGTAGATGTCGTGCATCCCCTCGAGCTTCTCGCTCTGCCAGGAGTTGACCTCGAGGATCACCTTGTTGGCGCTGTCGATCCACACCTTGTTGTTGCCCACCGAGGAGGAGGGGATCAGCGAGCCGTCCTCGCGGATCCCCGTGACCTCGATGACCGCGACGTCGAGCGGGCCGAGGAACCCCTGGCGCACGAAGATGCCGACGTGCGAGAGGTGGATGTCGATGTACTCCATCTCGCCGGCGTTGATCTTCTTGCGGCACACCGGGTCGGACTGGTACGGCAGGCGCAGCTCGACGCCGTCCACGGTGGCGAGGGCGCCGTCGAGCTCCGGCGCCGTGGACGCGCCGGTCCACACGCTGATGCGGAAGCGCTCGCCGCGCAGGTTCGCGTCGAGGATGCGCTTGGCGAGCGCGAGCGGCACCGCCTTCGGGTACCCCGCGCCGGTGAACCCGCTCATCCCGACGTTGACCCCGGCCGGGATCAGCGCCGCCGCCTCCTCCGCCGTCATCACCCGATCCCGCAACACCCGCGACCCGATCCGCTCGCTCCCCTTCATGCCGCCTCCCCGCCGGCCGCGGCTCGGCCCCGCGGCCCACGGCAAGGCTACACCCGCGTCCTCCCGCGCTTGAGCGCCCGCGCCGCCCCGACCTGCGAGCCAACGCCGTTGTGGCGGTTGGGGACGACGCAATACACTCGGGAAGCCATGCCCGTGCGCGCCCCACACCGACGGCGCCGCCCCGAACCGATAAGGAACCGGCCGCCCGCGGGCGGCCGGTTCGAGGACCTTGGAGAGGGGTCGGCGGAGCGGCTCGACTAGAGCGCCGGCAACCGCCAGACCGCGGCGAGGCCGATCAGCGCCGCGAGCAGGAGCAGGCCCCACGTCGCCAGCGCCGGCACCGCCGTCGACCCGATGATGAACGTGATGTTGCCGGCGCCGAGGACCGGCGGGACGTTGACGGCGACGGGCCCCGTGACCGTCAGAACGCCGCCGGTTCCCGGCAGCGAGGAGACGGCCGAGTCCACCGTGATCGCGGTCAACGCCTGAACGTAGATATCGCCGCCGGCACTCTGGACGTTGGTAGAGGACGCGATGTCGACGGCCTGCCCGCAGTGGACCGTGATCTTGCCGCCGCCGGTCGC
The DNA here is from genome assembly GCA_021818005.1 of Acidobacteriota bacterium. Taxonomy (GTDB): domain Bacteria; phylum Acidobacteriota; class Thermoanaerobaculia; order Thermoanaerobaculales; family Thermoanaerobaculaceae; genus RBG-13-68-16. The sequence continues at coordinate 1,726 of JAKAFI010000255.1, forward strand.
CAGGCCGCCCTGGGCGATGGTGACGTTGCCGGTGTGGTTGAGGGTGATGTCGCCGGTGCTGCTGCCCGTGGTGTTGACGCCGGCCGTGTCGACGCTGAACGTGGTGCCCTGCGAGGTGAACGTCCCGCCGCCGGTGACCACGCCGCCGCCCGTGATGACCACGGCGCCGGAGAAGGTGAGCTGCACGTTGCCGCCTGCCGTCGGGCCGGCGGTGATCACGCCGGCGCCCTCGAAGGTGCCGGTGGTGCCGGAGGCGGTGAACGAGCCGCCGCCGGTGGTCACGACGGCGTTGATCAGGACGACCCCGGTGTGGTTGAGCGCGACGGCGCCGCCGGTCCCACTCGCGGCGTTGGTGTGGACGCCGTTGGCGGTGAGCGTGAAGTCGGTGCCGTTGGAGGTGAACGAGCCGCCGCCGGTGGTCACGCCGCCGTCGGCGATCGTCACGGCGCCGGAGAAGGTGAGCTGCACGTTGCCCCCGCCGCTCGGCCCGGCCGTTTGCACGCCGGCGACCTGAACCGTGCACGTGGTCCCGGTCGCGGTGAACGAGCCGCCGCCGGTGATCACGCCGCCGCCCGTGACGGTGACGGCGCCGGTGAAGGCGAGGTGGACGTTGCCGCCGGTCGTCGGACCGGCGGTGATCACGGCGGCGAGGCTGGCGGTCGATCCGGAGGCGGTGAAGGAGCCGCCGCCGGTGGTCACGCCGCCGTCCTGGATCGCGACGACGCCGGTGTGGTTGAGCGCGACGGCGCCGCCGGTCCCGCTCGCGGCGTTGGTGTGGATGCCGTTGATCGTGAGGGTGAAGTCCGTCCCGGCCGAGGTGAACGACCCGCCGCCGGTGGTGACGCCGGCGTCGGCGATCGTCACGGCGCCGGAGAAGCCGAGCTGCACGTTGCCGCCGCCGGTCGCTCCCGTGGTGTTCACCCCGGAGCCCTTGATCGTGGCGGTGGTGCCGGTCGCGGTGAACGAGCCGCCGCCGGTGATCACGCCGCCGTCCTGGATCGCGACGGCACCGGTGTGGTTGAGCGCGACGTTGCCGCCCGCTCCCCCATTGGTGTGGACACCGTTGAGGGTGAGCGTGAAATCAGTGCCGCTGGAGGTGAACGATCCACCGCCGGTGACGACGCCGCCGCCAGTGATCGTCACGGCGCCGGAGAAGCCGAGCCGCACGTTACCGCCGACCGGCGCAGCGACCGTGCTCACGCCGGCGACCTGGATGCTGCAGGTGGTTCCCGAGGCGGTGAACGAGCCGCCGCCGGTGGTCACGCCGCCGTCCTGGATCACGACGGCCCCCGTGTGATTGAGCACGACGGCGCCGCCGACGCCGGTCGTTGCGTTCGTGTGGAGGCCGTTGAGGGTGAGCGTGAAGCTCGTCCCGCTCGAGCTGAACGACCCGCCGCCCGTGGTGACGCCGGCGTCGGTGACCGCGACGGCGCCAGTGCTGCTGACCACGACCGAGAGCATCCCGGCGCCGGGGCCGATGCCGACGCCGCCGATGCTGACGTCCCCGGCCGCGGTGAGGGTCAGGGTGCGGTTGAGGGCCGACGTGTAAGTGAACACCGCCTGGACCGTCAGCGTGCCGGCGCCGTTGGTGGTGATGCCGGCGTTGCCCGCCGCGAGCTGGGTGTTCAGATCGGTGTACGACAGGTTGGAGGGGCTTGCGGTCGGCGTCCACACGCCGGCGACGAACGAGCCGTTCGTGCTCGCGGCGGCCGACACGGTGACGTCGTAGGCCTGGGCGCGCCCGGCGGCGAGCAGCGCGCCGGCGACCACCAGGACGCCGATCTGCAGCGCACTCTTGGCGACGCCTGTCGCGGGTAGCGCACGGTTGGAGAGACTCTTCACGGGATGAGCTTGGCCGGCCGTCATGACTCCGTATCCTCCTGTTGTCGAATCGAGACTGATTCTGACTTCCCGTCATCGTAGAAAGCGTGACAGCTGTTGTCAACGCCCTTGCGAGGTCGCGCGGCGACCGGTCCCACGCAGCGGCGCGCCGTGTCGCTCCGCACCGCGAGCGCCAAGACCCGTGGCGCGGCCGTCTCGGCCGCGCGCGGTGGCACCACGTCGTTCACCCTGGCGATCGCCGGGCGGGCGAGACGCCCGCCCCACGAGAGTTGACCTCGCAACTTCGGCAAACGGCACTCCGGCACGCAGCCGCGCCGCAGGCGGGGCGGAGTGCCGTGGCGCTTCGCGCCGCGAGGGGCTCGCCACGAACGGCACTCCGCTTCGCTTCGTGCCTTACGACCAACACACAGACCGGTTCGTACCCGCACCGGTAATCACCGGAATCGTGCCGGTCGCTTCGTCGCCCATGACCTCCCCGAGCGGGCGCAATCGGCGTACCCTGGCGCGGTCGTGAACTGCACACCGGAGGGACAGCGATGACGGCGGCGCGCGGCGCGGGTGGACGCAAAAAGGCGCTCCACGTGCTCGGCATTGACCTCGGGACGACGAACTCCACGGTAGCGGAGGCGACCTGGGACGGCGGCGCGGCCGGCGTGCGCTGCGTCGAGGTCGAGCAGCCGACCGAAGCGGGCGCGTACACGCACGTGCTGCTCCCCTCGGTGGTGGCGCTGCACGACGGGCGCGTCTGGGTCGGCGAGGGCGCCAAGCGCCTGCGCGCCCGCGCCGCGGAACTGGGCCTGGAGCAGAACCGCGACCTGTTCTTCGACTGCAAGAACGAGATCGGGATTGCGAAGACGTACCACCGCGCGCCGGAGGGTTTCCGCTCGGCGGCCGAGATCGGCGGCCGGGTGCTCGGCGCCCTGCTCGCCGCGGCGCGCGAGGGCGGCGCGCCGCCCGATCGCGTGGTGGTGACGGTGCCCGCCTCGTTCCAGGCGGCACAGCGGCGCGACACGCTGGCCGCGGCGCGCCTGGCCGGTCTCGAGCTGGCCGGCGGCGACCTGCTTGACGAGCCGGTGGCGGCGCTGCTCGACCTGCTCGCGACGCCGCCGGAGGCCGGGATCGCGCGCGCCGGCACGCTCGTCGTGCTCGACTTCGGCGGCGGCACCTGCGACGTCGCGGTGAT
>JAKAFI010000256.1 GCA_021818005.1 Acidobacteriota bacterium
CGGCCACCCCTCCGGGCGCGCCTTCGCCGGCGCGGACGAGGCCGGCCACCCGCGCCGCCGCGCGATCCTCGCCGTCGTGATGCTCGGCACGATCCTCGGGCCGATCGACGCGAGCATCGTCAACGTGATCCTGCCGACGATCACGCGCTCGTTCGCGGCCAGCGTCGCGGTGGCGCAGTGGATCCCGATGGCGTACCTGCTGACGATCGCGAGCCTGGTGCTGCTGTTCGGGCGCCTCGGCGACATCTGGGGGTACCGCCGCATCTTCCTCTTCGGTCTCGCCGGCTTCGTGACCGCGTCGGGATTGTGCGCCCTCGCCCCCGGCATCGGCTGGCTGGTGGCGTCTCGCGTGCTGCAGGGCGTCGCCGCGGCGATGACGATGGCGGTGCCGCTCGCGATCCTGACGCGGGTGTTCCCGGGGTCGCAGCGCGGGCGCGTCCTCGGCACCTACGCCGTCAGCATCTCGATCGGCCTCGCGGTCGGCCCCAGCCTGGGTGGGTTCCTCGCGGGGGCGTTCGGGTGGCGGGCGGCGTTCCTGATCAACCTGCCGATCGGCCTGGCGGCGCTCGCGCTCGCCGCGCGCGTGCTCCCCGAGCTGAAGGGAAGGCCCGGGCGGCTCGACCTCGCCGGCGCCGCGCTCGCCTTTGCCGCCCTCGCCGGGCTGCTCCTCTTCGTCAACCGGGCGCAGCAGGTCGGCCTCACCCCCGCGGCCGGCGCCGTGCTGGCGGCCGCCGCGGTCGCGGCCGCCGCGTTCCTGCGCGTCGAGTCGCGGGTCGCGGAGCCGATGCTGCGGCTCGGCCTGTTCCGTATCCGCGCCCTCGGCCTCGGCAGCCTCGCCGCGCTGCTCAACTTCATGTCGCAGTACGTCGTCGTCTTCCTGACGCCGTTTCTGCTGCAGCGCACGCTCGCCGCCGGGCCCGGCCGCGTCGGCCTGATCATGACCGCGTTCCCGCTCGCGGTCCTGTGCGTCGCGCCGTTCGCCGGGGCGCTTTCCGACCGCATCGGCACGGCCGGGCTCGCGGTCGCCGGGACGAGCGTGTGCGCGGCCGGGTGCGGCCTGCTCGCGATGGTGCCCGCCGGCGCCGGCGCCCACGACGTGGTGTGGCGCCTCGTCGTGTTCGGCGTCGGCACCGGCGTCTTCCAGTCGCCGAACAACAGCGCGGTGATGGGCGCGGCCCCGCGCGAGCACCTCGGCGTGGTCTCGAGCCTGCTCGGCACCACCCGGACCGTCGGCATGACGCTCGGCGTGGCGGCCGCCGGCGCCGTGCTCTACGCCTTCGTGCCGGCGGAGGTGTTGCGCCACGCCGCGCTCGCCCCCGCCGAGACCGCCGCGTTCCTCGGCGGCGCGCGCCACGCCTACGCCGCCGGCGCCATCTTCGCCGCGCTCGCCGCGCTGTGCTCGCTCGTCAGGGCGGGACGGCATGAGCAGAAAGTTCAAAGTGAAGAGTTGAGAGTGAAGAGTTGAAAGACCCTGAATGGACCGTCACGATGCGGTCGATCTCCCTGTCGCCCGTCTCTTCACTTTTCACTCTTCACTCTGAACTCTTCACTGCTTCCCTCATGGCCCTCGATGTCGGCCCGCACCGTTGGATTCCGGGTCAGAGCAGGCTCGTGAGGTCGTCCTCTGGCGGGGCGGGGGGCGCGCTGCCGCCGTAGACCGGCTGGCGCGCCCGCACGTCGTGCACGGCCCAGTGGCGCCCGCGGCGCGGCGCGAGCAGGCGCTGCAGCGGGGCGAACACCTGCTTCCCTTCGACCATCGTGGCGAGGCCGGCCCAGGCCTGCGCCCGCGTGATCGCCACGAACAGCAGCCGCTCGATGCGCGCCGGCGTGTAGCGGTGGAAGTTCTCCGTCTGCAGCCCCGGCAGCAGCACGGAGTCGAGCGTGATCCCCTTCGCGCTATGGTACGGCATCACCTTGGGCCGGTCGCCGGCGAAGTCCATCCGCTCCGGGGTCTCGACCTCGATCCCGCGCCCGCGCAGCGCGGCGGCGATCTCGGCCATCACCCGCCGCTTCGGCACCAGGATCCCCACCCGCTCGGAGCGAGCCAGGCGCGTCCTGAGCGCGTCCTCGAGGAACGCGAGCTCGTCGGGGGGCTCGAGCCCGACCAAGACGACGGGCTGCTCGCGCTCGCTCTGCTCCGTCCGCACCTGGCGCAGGTAGCCGGCGCGCTCCTCGGCGTCCGGCACGAACTCCGCCGCCAGCTCGGCGATGTAGGGGGAGCAGCGGAACGCCTCCAGCAGCGCGATGTTGCGCCGCCGGATCCCGAGGCCGCGCGCGATCTCCGCCTCGTCGCTGCCGCCGTCGTAGATCTGCTGCTTGGCGTCGGTGCACACGGTGACGTGGCCGGCGATCGCGGTCACGATCGCGAACGCCGAGGCGTCGAGGTCCTGCCCCTCGTCCACCATGACGAAGTCGTAGAGCTTCGCCCGGCTTCCCTCGGCACGCACCCGCTCGGCGACTGCGGCGCGGATCGCGGCGAAGTCGGGGGTCCCGTCCTCGTCCCCCTGCTCCGGCAGCACCGGCGAGATCCGCCGCCGGTAGAAGCCGACGCACCAGGCGTCGAACCCCCACACGCAGCTCTCCGGCAGGTCGAGGAGGTGGAGCGCGGAGCGGATGTAGCGCTTGAGCGAGTTGGTGAAGACGAAGATGCGGAAGCGGCCAGAGTCGGAATGCAGCCGCTCGCGTAGGTAGGCGGCGCGGTGCAGCAGCACCTGCGTCTTCCCCGAGCCGGGCGGCCCGGCGATCAGCCGGTGCTCGGTCGGCTCCAGCTCGATCGCCCGCAGCTGGTCGGGGAGCAGCTCGGCGCGCGGGACCAGCCACGTCCTCATTCGCGCACGATCTCGAGGTGGCGGAGGCCGGGGAGCACGCCGCCGACCTCCTCGTCGCCGCCGCGCCGGCGCAGCTTCAGCTCGGCGCGCGCCTTCTCCTGCAGCTCCGCGTCCCCCCGCATCGCGGCTGCGGTGACGAGCCACCCGAGCGCCCACTCCGACAGCACCGGCGGCGGCGCGAACCCAGCCAGCGCGGCGGCGAGGTCCCCCTCCGCGGCGTCCCCGTGGCCGAGCGTGCGGCGCACCTGCGAACGCAGCACCAGGTACGGCGGCAGCGGCTCGCGCTCGACCGCCGCCGCGATCGCGGCCAGGGCCCCGGCCGCGTCGCCGCGCCGCTCGAGCAGCAGCGCCAGGTTGAACAGCGGGCCGCCGTCGGCCGGCTCCACCGCCGCCGCCTCGCGGTAGAGCTTCTCGGCGCGGGCCGCGTCGCCGATCGCCGCCGCCAGCGTCCCCATCCGGTTGAGGATCGCGGCGTCCGGGGCGTTGCGGCTCTGCAGCACCTTGCGCAGCTGCGCGAACGCGCGCTCGCGCTGGCCGAGCTCGGCCATCAGCTCCGCCGCTTCGACGAGCTTGTCCGGCATCTCGGCGCGCGGCACCCGGCCGGTGCGCAGCTCCTCCTCCAGCGTCTCGAGCTTGACCCGCGCCGCCTGCGGGTTGACCACGTTCGTGCACGGGTTCTCGACGGCGCAGCCGAACGCGTCCGTGCCCGCGGCCGTCGCGAGGCGCAACCGCAGCTCGAGCACCTGGTTGGCGTCGTAGCGGTACTCGAGCAGCAGCCCGTCGCCCTTGCGCACCGGAGCGGGCACACTCCAGCGCCCGCGGAACAGCGGCCGCTCGCCGCCGCCCTCGCCCGCAACCAGCTCGACGCGGACGTCCACCGGCCGCTTCGCGCTCGTCACCGGGACCGTCAAGCCGTCCTTGCGCGCCCAACCCTCGGGCGGGAACGGCAGCTCGCTCCCCTTGCGAACCAGCTCGACCAGGCGCGACTCGGCCCGCAGCGAGATCGTGTCGTTCGCCACCGGCCGCACCAGCCCGTGCCCGGTCGTCGCCAGGGCGAGCGCGTGGCGCGCCGCGCCGCGCGCCACCGCGGTCTGCACCGCGTCGCGGTCGGAGAACGTCAACACCTTCCCGTCCGGGAAGAACTCACGCACCGCCGCCGCGACCTGCGGGATGAGGGTCGAGCCCCCGACCAGCAGGACGTAGCTCACGTCGTTCGCCTCGACCTCGGCGCGGTCGAGGGCGTCCTGCAGCGGCGCAAACACCGAGCAGGTGAGGCGGTACTCGGTCTCGCGGGCGTACAGCATGTCGCGGTCGAGGAACGGCGCCAGCACTGCCTCGAACTCGGCCGCCGTCAGGCGCGGGCGGGCGAGCGTCAGCGTCCGCCCGCCGGCGCGCAGCGCCAGCGTCACCGGCTGCTGCGCCGCGATCGCGCCGCGGTCGGCGCCGTCGTACTTGCCGAACTGCACCAGGCGCGCCACCTCGGTGCACAGGCTGACCTTGAGCGCCTCGGCGACGCCGAGCAGCGCCGGCTCCAGCACCCGCTTCCTCTCCTCGAATTCGAGCTCGAACGGGCCGAGCCCGTTCTCGCGCACCAGCCGCGGGATCAGCACCTCGTGCACGATCGCCGCGTCGATGTCGCCGCCGCCGAGGCGGTGGTAGCGCGACACCGCGCGCGGCGCCACCTCGAGCGTGCCGTCCGCGGCCGGCGCCAGCGCCATCACCGCGACGTCGCAGGTGCCGCCGCCGAAGTCGAGCACGACGAGCGTGCCGGCGCGCGCGATCCCGGCCTCCGGCGGCGTCGCGAGCAGGTCGAGCAGCGCCGCCACCGGCTCGTCGAGCAGGTCGCCGCCGGCCAGCTCGAGACCGGGCAGGCGCGCCGCGGCCAGCGTGTCGCGCCGCTGTGCCGCCTGGAA
>JAKAFI010000257.1 GCA_021818005.1 Acidobacteriota bacterium
ACCCATCATCTGGGGGGTGGTGCCGACATCGGGCGCCGGCACGTCGGTCCGCGGGCCGATGTTCTTCCACATCTGGTCGACCCAGCCGCGGCACAGCCGCTCCTTCTCGGTGACGGACAGCGTGGACGGGTCCACGACGATGCCGCCCTTGCCGCCGCCGAGCGGGATGTCGGCCACCGCGCACTTCCACGTCATCCACGTGGCGAGGGCGCGGACGGTGTCGATCGTCTCGTTCGCCGCCCAGCGGATGCCGCCCTTGGCCGGTCCACGCGCGTCGTTGTGCTGGACGCGGAAGCCGTCGAACACCCTCAGGGTGCCGTCGTCCATCCGGACGGGGATGCGGAAGTGGAACTCGCGCAGCGGCATGCGTAGCATCGCCCGCACGCCGGCGTCGAGCCCGAGTTGATCCGCGACCTCGTCGAACTGGCGCTGGGCCATTTCGAAGGGGTTGAGTTTGGACATTGGCCTCTCTCCTTGCAGGTCTCCCGCCCTGTGGACGGGGAGTCGCCGCGCGCTCCGGGCCACCGCCGGGCAGCCGGCCGGTTCTCCGCACGGCAACCGCATTCTACACGGCTTCCGCGACTTTGCAACTCCTTTCACAAGATCGGCCGGATGTCGCCCCCGGCTCGGCGGCGTGACCTGCGGCCGCGGCGAGAAGCGCCGGAGTGGGGCTACACTAGCGCCGGTGCCGGACGACGACGCGATCGTGCTTGCCCGAGTTCTCGCGGGCGACGAGGGAGCTTTCACCACGCTGGTGCGCCGCTACGAACCCAAGCTGCGGGCGTACGTGAGCGGTATCGTGGCGGTGGAGGAGGAGGCCCGCGACCTCGTGCAGGAGGCGTTCATCCGCGCCTGGCGCCACCTCGACCAGTACGACGAGCGCTTCCGCTTCTCGACGTGGCTGTTCCGCATCGCGCACAACGTCGCGATCGACCACCTGCGACGGCGAAGGCAGCCGGTCATCTCGCTCGACATCGGCGAGGACGACGAAGGGGACGAGATCCGCCTCGACCCCCCGGATCCGCGCCGCGGGCCGCTCGGGGAGCTCGCCAACCGGGAGCTCGCCGAGGCGCTGGCGCGCGAGATCGAGCAGCTCCCCGCGGCGTACCGCGAGCTCGTGACGCTGCGTCACCTCGTCGGCTTGTCGTACAACGAAATCGCTGATCTCAAAGAACTACCGCTCGGCACCGTGAAGAACAAACTTTTCCGGGCGCACAGCGTATTACGAGAGGCCCTGGGGCCGTATCTGGGGCAGTTGGGGGGTCTGGGGTGAACGAGAGCTGTGCTGAGGTCCGTCGCAGGCTGGAGGAGGGCGGAACCGCGGAGAACGCGGGGGCCGTGGCCCACCTCCAGACGTGCGAGGGGTGCCGCGCCCACGCGGCCATCCTCGCCGTCCTCGGCCGGCTCGAGCCACCCCAGGCCGACCCCGACGCCGTGCGGCGGATCGTCGCCGCGCTGCCGCCGGCGCCGTGGCAGCGCCGCCGCATCGGCGCCTGGCTGCCGCTCGCGGCCGGCCTGGCGATGGCGGCAGTGGGCCTCGTGTTGCTCGGCGGGGTGCCCGCCCCGTCGGCGGTCGCCGGTCTGCCGGCCGCGCTCGGCGGCGTGCTCGGCTGGATCGCGGCAGCGGCCGTGGGCGGGTTGGTCGCGGCCCGCGGCGGCGCGGACGCCATCCGGACGCTTGCCGCGGCCGGCGGCGCCTGGTTCCTGGTCTGGCTGTCCCTGGCGGCCGCCGGCGGCGCCTGGGCGGTCGTCGCGCTCGCGGCGCGACCGCGGTCCGGGGGGCGGCCGTGATCGCGGTGCTGCTGGCGGGCGTGCTCGCCGCGGCGCCGGCGCCCCAGCTCGGCGGCACCGTGGTCGTGGACCGGCCGACCGCCGGGCCCGTTGTGGTGCTCCTCGGCGACGTCCGCGTCGCCTCCGAGGTCGTCGGCGACGTGGTGGCGGTCGGCGGCAACGTGGAGCTGGCGCCGGGGAGCTCGGTCCGGGGCGACGTCGTCGCGCTCGGGGGCCGGGCGTCGGGGACCGGGGCCGTGAGCGGCCGGATCGCGTCCGAGTGGACGCTCGTGCCGCTGGCCCCGAACGGCGGCATCGCCCGCGGCGATGCCGCATCGGCGTGGGGGTTTGCGCTGCTGCGAGCCGGCGGCTGGGTCGTGCTCGGTTCGCTCCTCCTGCTCGTGTTCCCGGCCCGGGTGCGCGCGGTCGGCGCACAGCTGGCGGCGCAGCGCTGGCGGGCGCCGGTGGTCGGGGCGCTGGCGCTGGCGGTGTGGCTCGCCGCCGTCGTCTTGGCGATGGCCGTGACCGCGTCGCCGGTCGCGGTCGCGTGCCTGCTGCTCGCAGTCGGGATGCTGCTCCTCGCCAAGCTGGTCGGTGTGGTGGCGGTGGCCTCGCTGCTGGGCGGGGCGGCGGCACGCCGCCTGCCGGTCGTCGTGCGCGGCGAGACGGCGCGGGCGGGGGTGGCGCTGGTCGTGCTCTGCGGCCTCGCACTGATTCCGGTGCTGGGGGCGGTGGTGTGGTTCGTCGCCAACGTCGTCGGAATCGGGGCGGTGGTCGGGACGGCGCTGCAGCGCCGTCCGCTGGCGTTCCTGCTCCCCAGCGTCGCGGCGCGCTGACGTGCCCGTGCGCGCCCGCACCGATTCGCTGGCGTCACCCCGCAACCGTGAGAGAAGTGACCGCCCCGCTCTCGGCGTCCGCCGGGCGGGGCTCCGTTTCCAAGGGTCGCGCGCGGCCCTTTCCGAGGGAGGGACGATGATGAGGAACCTGCGCACGTTGCTGTTCGTCGTGGTGATGGTGTCGGCCGTGGCGCCCGCTCGCGCCGCCGTCGACGCGCGGCTGATGCAGCAGCCCGCCGTTTCGGCGACGCGGATCGCGTTCATCTACGCCGGCGACGTCTGGGTCGCCCCCAAGCTGGGCGGGCTCGCCCAGCGACTGTCGACGCCGGCCGGCGTGGAGTCGTTCCCGCGTTTCTCGCCGGACGGGAAGTCGATCGCCTTCACCGGGGACTACGACGGGAACGAGGACATCTACGTGATCCCGGCGGACGGCGGCCTGCCCAGGCGCCTGACGCACAACCCGATGCCCGACCGCGTCGTCAACTGGTACCCGGACGGGAAGTGGATCCTCATGGCCTCGCCGATGGCCAGCGGCAGCCAGCGCTTCGACCAGCTCTACAAGCTCTCGGCCGACGGCGGCCTCCCCGAGAAGCTCCCCGTCCCGTACGGCGAGTTCGGTGAGGTCTCGCCGGACGGCAAGACGCTCGCCTACATGCCGAGCAGCCAGGACTTCCGCACCTGGAAGCGGTACCGCGGCGGGTGGGTGTCCCGCATCTGGCTCTTCGACCTCGCGACCCACGCCGCGACCCAGGTCGGCGACGACAAGGCCAACTACGGCCAGCCGATGTGGCACGGCACGACGCTCTACTTCCTCTCCGATCGCGACGCCAACAAGCGCAACAACATCTGGGCGTACGACACGCGCAGCGGGCAGATGCGCGAGGTGACGAACTTCACGGAGTACGACGTCCACTTCCCGTCCGTCGGTCCCGAGGACATCGTGTTCGAGAACGGCGGCCGCCTCTACCTCCTCGACCTCGCCACCGAGAAGACGCGCGAGGTGAAGGTCGAGGTGGTGACCGACCGCGCGACGCTGAAGCCGCGGCTCGAGAAGGTCGCGGACCTGATCGAGGACGCGGGCGTTTCGCCCTCCGGCAAGCGGGTGGTGTTCGAGGCGCGCGGCGACGTGTTCTCCGTCCCGGCCGAGCACGGGCCGACGTTCGACCTGACCCGCACCCCGGGGGTCGCCGAGCGCTTCCCGGCGTGGTCGCCGGACGGCAAGCTGATCGCGTACTGGAGCGACCGCTCCGGTGAGTACCAGCTCACGGTCCGCAACGCCGACGGCTCGGGCGAGGAGCGCACCGTCACGGCGCTGCCGCCCGGCTTCCGCTACCGCATCTTCTGGTCGCCGGACTCGAGCAAGGTGGTGTTCGCCGACCAGGCGCAGGACATCGAGGTGTGCGACGTCGCGACCGGCGCCGTGAGGCGCATGGACAAGGGCCTGTACATGTTCGAGGGCGAGCTCGAGGGCTTCGTGCCGAGCTGGTCGGCCGACTCGCGCTGGGTGGCGTTCGCGCGCGACCTCGGCAACCGGAGCGGAGCGATCTTCATCTACGACACGAAGGAGAACGCGCTCCACCAGGTGACCTCCGGGTTCTACAACGACTCGAGCCCGGCGTTCGACCCCGACGGCAAGTACCTCTACTACGTGTCCGGGCGCACCTTCCATCCCGCGTACGGCAGCGACGGGACCTGGATCTACGCCAACACCGACAACCTCATGGCGGTGCCGCTGCGGGCCGACGTGCCGTCGCCGCTGGCGCCGCGCAACGACGTCGAGGAAGGGAAGAAGGACGAGGCCAAGAACGACCAGGCCAAGAAGGCCGAGAACGGGAAGGACGACAAGGCCGGGGCCGAGAAGGCCGACGCGAAGGCGGAGAAGCCGGCCAAGCCGCAGCCGGTGGCGATCGACCTGGCGGGGTTCGAGGCGCGGGCCGTGATCCTGCCGCCGAAGGCGGGCCGGTACGCCGGCTTGCAGGCGCTCTCCGGCAAGCTCTTCTACCGCCGCCTGCCGCGCACCGGTTCCGGCGAGGAGAAGAGCCCGGTCGTCTTCTACGACCTCAAGGAGCGCGAGGAGAAGACGGTGGTGCCCGAGGCGACCGCGTTCGAGATCGCGGCCGGCGGCGGCAAGA